>NZ_DJDM01000011.1:0-51768 GCF_002431085.1 Empedobacter sp. UBA5924 | reverse complement strand
GGCGAGTGTCAAAAAGTTGAGTGGCATGGTTAAAATGTTTTACTGTTTGCGTAGCAAATGATTTAAAACATTGAATGGCTGAAACTTATTTTGACCGTCGAAAATCAAAGACAAGTCTTTTTTCGTTAGTTTTTTTGACGAAAAAAAGTGACAAAAGATTTCTCGATACCTCGAAATGACATATTGAATGTGATTCTGAGACAAGCTCAGAATGACAAAATTCGTAAAACGTTAAGCGTAGAACGCAAAACTTAATAAAACCTATGTTTCTATTGTGGTTAGAGAAATAATGTGTTAAAAAGTGTTAAATTCCTGTATCGTTGTATATCGAAAATGACACTTTTCTGTATCGGTTGTGTATCCGCGCTGTATCCATTCTGTATCCATTGTATATCCGTTCCGTATGGTTTGTTCGGTGTTCGTGTATCGGTGTTGAGTTGTAAAATGTAGTATGTATTAAGTAAAAAGTATTAAGTAAAAAGTATTAAGTATTAAGTATTAAGTATTAAGTATTAAGTATTATGGGAGGAGAAATTCTTCACCCTAGCTAAGAACAATACTTTGATTTTGTTTAGGTAAAAGCAAAAGAGAAATAAAAATTTATTTCTCTTTTTTTGTTATTTCACTAAATGGGTAAGAATACCTCTGATAATATCGTGTTGTAAATATAGGTTTCGCTTGCCTATTTGATATACGTTAAAATACTTTTTTAAGCGATACCTTCGTAAGGTGGATTTTGAAATTTGTAATAGGGTTGTTACTTGATGTTCTTCCATTAAAATGGAATCGTTGAATTGGATAATATTATTTTTCCAATCTTGTTCCAATTTATCTATTTTTTTGATAATAGAATTGAACCATTGAACCGAAAATATAGTTTTATCGTTCATAATTTTTTGTTTTTAAATTGATTCTTGAAAATCGAGAGGATTAATGTTATACACGTCGCAAAACTCTCTTAGACTTAACATGTCGTCTTTTGATTTACCAACTTTATGTTTGGCTTTTTGTAATAAGCGAAGACTTTGCCTGTAACTTCTTCCGGTGGCATTTTGAATGTCTTTCGCATAAATGATCATTCTTTTGTTTTTTTTCATATTTCTTTTTTTTTTTGATTGTGGAATTAAATTAAATAGAACTATATAGCTTGTTGTTGTTGCTGGTATTATTTGTTTAGTTTTTTTAGAAAATGATCTATTTTTCTAAAAATTATTGTTGTTGTATGACAAAAAGGGATAAAAATGTATTTTATTGATTATAAGTGACATTTGGTTTATGGTGACTTGTTTTATAGGGAAATAGATTAGAATTTTATGAAAAGTTTATGCAGAGTTGACTTATAGTATGAGGATTATGAGATGAGTAATGTGGAGATAGGCGACAGATAAAATGACTAACAACTATAAAAAAATAAAAGATGGATTTAGTTTTAAAAAGAAAATATTTACCTGATGGAACCAATGGACAGCTTTGGTTACAGCAACAACTGATTTGCATGACAATTGAGTTACCATGGAAGAACAATTTGAAACGCAAATCATGTATTCCTGAAGGTAAATATCCACTAAAGAAGCGATTTAGTAAACGTTTTGGGTGGCATGTATGGATTGATTTGGTTCCGAATCGATCGTTGATTTTATTTCATCCAGCGAATGATGCACTAAAGGAGCTGAATGGATGTATAGCTCCAGTTACTTCTCTGCAAGGAGAAGGAAAAGGTATTGACTCTCGTAAAGCATTTGAACGACTGAAAACAATCGTTTATGAGTATTTACAGAGAGGTGAACAGGTTTTTTTACATATTAAAAAATAAACGTTATGAATATAGTAGAACGTTTGCAATTGCCAACCCCTAAGTTATTTCAACGTATTCGTACAATAGGATTAGTCGCTGCTAGTATTGGTGGTGTATTGATTGCCGCTCCTGTTGTATTGCCAGCACTATTGGTGCAATTAGGTGGATATTTGGTTGTGACGGGAGGTGTTTTAACAGCTGTAAGTCAATTAACTGTTGACCATGATGTTGTTGATGAATCCGATGCCGCCTCACGATCACACGAAGTTTAGTGTGATTTGTGGAGCTATGTGCGGTATGTATGCGAGTATACAATGGCAGGATATTATTTCGACAATTTTACTTTCGCTCGTAGGGGCATTAAGTAGTTTCTGTCTTTCGCTGTTGTTGCAAAAATTGAAGAATGAAAATTTAATGTAATTGTTAAAGGCTACCCAGTAGATGGGTAGTTTTTTTGTTGTGTAAAAGTAGATGTGGGAATTGAGATATTCGATATTAGATATTCGATATTAGATGTGAGAATTGAGACTTGTAAAATGTAAAAAGTAGAGGTTAAGTTTGAGATTTTAGATATGAGTATTGAGGGGTTGTAGAATGTAGTAGTTGTGATGTATTAAGTATTAAGTATTATGTAAAAAGTACAATGTATTATGTATTTAAATATTGAAAAAGGATTATAAAAATGTCATATGATTTGGAGGCGAGTGTCAAAAAGTTGAGATGCATGATTAAGATTATTCATTTTTTTATTCATGAGTTATAATTGTTTTTAAATGAATTCATATGCCCTTTGGGGAACTTTGATGAAAAAACATTTGAGATTAAACATTTGAGATTAAAAATTTGAAATTAAAAGGAGAAGCTTTATAAGCTTCGGTATATTACTTTTTGCTTGATCAAAAAGTAATCAAAAAATCAAGACCGCGATTTTCGACGTTCAATTCTCATCTCACGCACTAAAAAGATTAAATGATTCGCATACGCTCACTAATCTTTTTTACGCTTGTTTCAATGGATTGAAGCTCGTCTGCAAATCGTATGTCAACTCTAAAATTCGTTGATAAAAGTGATAACGAATCTGAATTAGAAAAAAGGATTAGAAAAATGTCATATGATTTGGAGGCGAGTGTCAAAAAGTTGAAGAGAATGGTTAAAATATTTTACTGTTTGCGTAGCAAATGATTTAAAATATTGAATGGCTGAAACTTATTTTGACCGTCGAAAATCAAAGACAAGAGTTTTTTGATTACTTTTTTGCTCTCAAAAAAGTGATAGAAAGTACTTTATGTTCATTTTTTATTCATGAGTTATAATTGTTTTTAAATGAATTCATATGCCCTTTGGGGAACTTTGATGAAAAAACATTTGAAATTAAAAATTTGAAATTAAAAATTTGAAATTAAAAGGAGAAGCTCCAGTGGAGCTTAGGTAAAATTTTTATAAGTTGATTAATAATTATATGTTCATTTTTTTTCTTGATAAAAAAAAGAACCAAAAAGTTATTCATATGGTTTATTATTATTTTATGGTATTCATGAATGCAAAGCATTACAAGTCTATGCTTACAAGTCGGTCAATAACGGCTATTCGCTAAATGCTTTAGAACATTCGCATATGAAATGCGAACATAAATCATTTTTAACGCTCACTACGCCGAATTGACGCTCGACTTTTCAGCAATGACGGTTTATAAATTCATTGTTATAAACGAATTTGAATATTGAGAAAGGAATTAAAAAAATCCGACGATTTAGGATCGAAATGCAATTCAACTCTAAATTATTGGAATAAAAAAAGTTGGAGTGTCTGAGTGGAGCGAGTTGCCAACTTTATGGAAATAATTTATTTAAAATACCTGAGCCATACCATGGCTCCTCCTTTTAATTTCAAATGTTTTTTGGATGAGCAAAAAATGAAAGTAATAGATTTCTCGATACTTCAAATTAACAACGAGTTGAGATTCTGAACATAATTACGTGAATAAGAGGATAATTAGTAGTTCTTTATTTATTACTTTTTATTCATGGGTTATTATTGTTTTCAAATGAATTCATATACCCTTTGGGGAAGTCTTGATCAAAAAGTAATCAAAAGTTATTCATATGGTTTATTATTATTTTATGGTATTCATGAATGCAAAGCATTACAAGTCTATGCTTACAAGTCGGTCAATAATGGCTATTCGCTAAATGCTTTAGAACATTCGGATTTCATATGCGAACATAAATCATTTTTAACGCTCACTACGCCGAATTGACGCTCGACTTTTCAGCAATGACGGGTTTGAATTCATTGTTTAAAAAGGATTTTAATATTAAAAAAGGATGAGAAACCGGCATTAAAACTCTCACATTAAGAAAATGGTTGAGAGAGTATTGATAAGATTTTTTATTTTATGAAGTTTTATGATAAACTAATGAAGCAAAAATCATAGTTTTATCATAAATTTGCTCAACAAAAACAACTATAAAATGGCTGAAAAGATATGGTTATCATCTCCTCATATGGGAGGTAACGAACTAAAATACATTCACGAAGCATTCGATGCAAACTGGGTTGCACCATTAGGACCTAACGTAAATGGTTTTGAAGCAGATTTAGAAAATTTCTTAAATGCAGATGTAAAAGTTGCAGCATTATCTGCAGGAACAGCGGCAATTCATTTAGCATTAATAGAATGTGGGGTTTCACATGGTGATGAGGTAATCTGTCAATCGATGACATTCTCAGCAACAGCAAATCCAATTGCGTACCAAGGTGCAACGCCTGTTTTTGTAGATTCGGAAAAAGATACATGGAACCTTTGCCCAATTGCATTAGAAGAAGCAATTAAAGATAGAATTTCAAAAGGAAAAACACCAAAAGCAATTTTAGCAGTGCATTTGTACGGAATGCCATATAAAGTAGACGAAGTACATGCTGTTGCTGATAAATATAACATTCCTGTGATAGAAGATGCTGCAGAAGCATTAGGTTCTACTTTCAAAGGTAAAGCTTGTGGAACGTTCGGTCGTTTTGGAGCCTTATCATTCAATGGGAATAAAATTATTACAACTTCAGGAGGTGGAGCGTTAGTTTCCCACACACAAGAAGATAAAGATAAAGCGGTATTTTTAGCAACACAAGCACGCGATAATGCACCTCATTATCAACATTCACATATTGGGTATAATTACCGTATGAGTAATATTACTGCGGGTATCGGTCGTGGACAAATGGAAGTTCTACCAAGTAGAGTGGAAGCTCGTCGTGCAATGAATAAATTCTACCAAGAGTTATTTGCGGATATTGATGGCGTAACGGTATTTACAGAACCAAGTTCTGACTATTTCTCTAACCATTGGTTGTCAGCAATTTTAATTGATCCAAAAGTAGCAGGGAAAACGCGTGAAGATTTACGTTTAGCTTTCTTAGAAGATGATATCGAATCTCGTCCGTTATGGAAACCAATGCACATGCAACCTGTTTTCGCAGATGCACCTTATTATGGAGGAAAAGTAGCTGAAGAATTATTCGAAAACGGATTGTGTTTACCTTCTGGTTCTAATTTAACAGATGCAGAACGAGAAAGAATTGCAGCAAAAGTAAAAGAAGTATTTGGGAAATAATTTTCAACAATATAATACAAATCAAATCCTCCTAAGAAAACTTAGGAGGATTTTTATTTATAAGAATTAGACGTTTTTAATAAAAGTCCTCGAATAATTTGTTATAAGTTGATTATCGGTTAAATTTGTAATCAAATTGATCAGAAATTATGATTGACCAAATCAAACAATATATTGAAGAAGTAAAAAACTTCCATTCAACAAATGCTGCTGAAATTGAAGAATTCAGAATTAAATTTTTAGGAAAAAAAGGAATTTTAACGGACTTGTTTACACAGTTCAAATCTGTTCCGAATGAACAAAAAAAGGAATTTGGTCAAGTTGTGAATGAATTAAAAACATTGGCAACAGAAAAATCAACTGTTCTTAAAAATGAAATCTCAAACGAAGGAAAAACTGATTCTTCTTTAGATTTGACGCGTCCTGGAGAGCCTTTTACATTGGGTTCTCGTCATCCAATTAACATTACAAAAAATCGCATAATCGAGATTTTTAATCGCATTGGATTCAGTGTTTCTGAAGGTCCAGAAATCGAAGATGATTGGCACAATTTTACAGCGTTAAATTTGCCTGCGCATCACCCTGCGAGAGATATGCAAGATACATTTTTCATCGAAACTAATCCAGATATTGTGTTGCGTACGCATACGTCGTCTACGCAGATTCGTCATATGGAGAAAAATCAACCGCCCATGCGTTTCTTAGCGCCAGGTCGTGTTTACCGTAACGAAGCGATTTCGTCTCGTTCGCATATGATGTTCCACCAAATTGAAGGTTTGTATATCGACGAAGGTGTTTCGTTTGCAGATTTGAAACAAACTTTAAGTTATTTTACAACTGAGTTATTTGGTAAATCTGAAATTCGTTTACGTCCTTCATATTTCCCATTTACAGAGCCTTCTGCGGAGGTTGACGTATATTGGGGATTAGAAACTGAAACCGATTATCGTATGACAAAGGGTACAGGTTGGTTAGAAATTATGGGATGTGGAATGGTAGATCCTAACGTTTTGCGCAATGTAGATATCGATCCTGAAAAATATTCGGGTTATGCATTCGGTATGGGAATAGAGCGTATTGCGTTGTTGTTGTATCAAATTGGGGATATCCGTTTGTACACAGAAAATGATAAACGTTTCTTAGAGCAATTCCGATCAGAATTATTTTAAGATGAATAGAATATAAATAAAAAAAGGAACTCAATTTGAGTTCCTTTTTTTATTTACTACCTTTATGTAAACAAATGTTATTCATGAAAATACTCAATTCAAAACAGATAAAAGAATGGGACCAATTAACGATCAAACATCAAAATATATCCTCTTGGGATTTGATGGAGCGAGCTGTATTGAAATTGACTGAAAATATAGTGAATGATATTCCATCTAAAGAATTACCAATTATTATTTTTTGCGGAAAAGGAAATAATGGAGGAGATGGATTAGGAGTTGCAAGAGAATTGAAAAAATTAGGCTATAAAACATTGATTTATATATTGAAATCAGAGAATTATAGCGAAGATAATTTAAAGAATCAACAACTTTTGAGTTCTAATGATTTACATTTTTTTAATTTGAATGAAGAGTTACAACTTCCTGAAAATTCAGTTATTATCGATGCTATTTTCGGAATTGGAATTAATCAACCTTTGCATGATGATTGGAATTCAGTCTTCAATCAAATAGCAGAGTCAAATCCGACACAAATTATCTCGATAGATTTGCCTTCTGGTTTTATTGCTGATTCTCCTATGCAAAAATATTTTCCGTGTTGTAAATCAAATAAAACATATACTTTTCAGGTTCCTAAATTAGGTTTATTATTTCCTGAAAATCAGATTTACACCGATGAATTTATTTTGTTAGATATTGGATTAGAACAAAATGTGAATAATGAATTTGAGACAAATTATTATTTTATACAGAAAAATGATGTTCAGAAATTTCTAAAGAAACCAAGTCAATTTTCGCACAAAGGTACATTTGGTCATACGTTGATAATTGGTGGAAGTTTAGGAAAAATAGGTTCAATTATTTTAAGTGCAAAAGCAGCCTTGAAGACGGGTAGTGGTTTGGTAACGACTTATACTCCTCAATGTGGATTAAATATTTTGCAAACAAATTTGATAGAATCAATGAGTTTGACTGATGATTCAGAAAAACAAATTGAACATTTTCCTGAGATAAAAGTTTATCAAGGAGTTGCTGTTGGAATGGGAATGGGACAACATCCAACTACAGAAGCAAATTTTATCAATTGGATTAAGAATCAACAACAACCTTTGGTGATTGATGCTGATGCATTAAATTGTTTAGCTAATCAGAAAGATTGTTTTACGTTGATTCCACAAGATTCAGTTTTAACACCGCATCCAAAAGAGTTGCAACGTTTAATTGGAGAATGGGAAAATGATTTTAAGAAATTAGAAAAAGTTAAAAAACTTGCTGTTTTTCATCAATTGACATTTATTATAAAAGGTTTTTATACTGCAGTTATTACATCCGATGGTAAAACTTATTTCAATTCCACGGGAAATTGGGGAATGGCAACTGCTGGATCTGGAGATACGTTGAGTGGAATTATTGCGTCGCTAATTGGACAAGGTTATCATTCATCAGAAGCTTCAATTTTAGGTGTTTATTTACATGGATTGGCGGGAGATTTGGCTGTAAATAAAATTCATCCACATAGTTTAATTGCGTCAAATATTAGTGATTTTATCAGTGAAGCTTATTTTTATTTGGATTCGAATTTTTGAAAAAATAACAAAAAAACGGAACTCAATTTGAATTCCGTTTTTTGTTGAATATCTTTTCTAACTTGGTTTTGTCAATCTGTTGATTGTTGACTTCTACAAAATAATCTTGTTGCCAATTTTGAGTTTTCTCCGCTTGTTTATTTTCAGGTTTTACCCAATTCGGATAAACTCTAAAACCTCGTTTTCCTTCTTTTTTAATTGAGCTCAAAATATTCTTTTCAATTAAAATTGATTTCGGAAAAATATAAAAACCTAGTTTAGAATCATCTTCTGCCGCAATAATGTAATAATCAAAACCATCATTTTCGTCGAAAGGTTCGGTTTGTTTAGCTGTATTTCGTTTCCATAATGTTACAAATTGACCAACTTTTTTAGGCGTAATTTTCGCTTTTCTAAATTTTATAGAAAACTCATTAACATTGAAATTATAACCTATATATTCGTCACATTCTGCATCTTTTTCAAGAGTTGAAATGGATAAATTCGAAGATTTTAGAACAAAATCTTCGAATTTTTGAATAATTTCAGTCATTTATTTCAATTGTTGATAAAAGTACAACTCATACGTTGGGAATAAATTTGGATAGAAAATTTTTCCTAAATCATTCAAAATAATATCTGGACGTATAATTCCTTGTTCAAAATAATCATTCGAACCTTTTGCATTCATTCGTTTGTTGTAAGCGTACACATTTCCTTTCTTAAACGCATCAAACCACTTATAATTTGGATAAGAAGCTTTCATTTCTGCCAACGAATTTACGTTTGTTACATTGATCCAATAATTTGCAGATTTTCCAGCTGTATAAACTTCTTCAAATGTTAAGCTCAAACTATTTTCACCTGTTTTATTCTTGAAAATATAATTTCCTTTCGCGTCGTCAATCAATTTTGCTTGCAACAAATCATTTGTCGGAACGTACCAAATATCGCCATACATTGTATTCACAATTGTAGAAACATTACCTTGTGCTTTGGTTTGAATGATATTTTTGATCGAGTCGTAATTATTTTTAACCGTTTCTACACGTTTTTCAGCTTCTGTATCTTTTCCGAATAATTTTCCGAAAACCTTCAAATATTCAACTTGTCCTAACGGGTTTTGCTCTTTGTATTCATCTAAATACAACACTTTTATCCCATTTTGTTCCAATTGTTGATGAAATTTTGCTAAAACAGGATTAGAACTTGCGATAATCAATTGTGGTTTATTTTTTAAGATAATTTCTGTGAATAGTTCGTTTGAATTTCCAACTTTTAAGATTGATTTATTTGCAATTCCTTCGGCTATTTTAGGATTGTAAATAAAATCTGCATCGCAAACTCCTTTGATTAAGTCAAGACTTCCTAATTGATCTAAAAACGTCACGGCAGATGAAGTTTCAACCATCACAGTTTTGATAGGCAAGTCTTTTTTATCAAATGAAATTGTATTTCCAGAAGATTTTATCGTGATTGTTTCGTTGTTTTCTTCGATAGAAATATTTTTTGCAAACTGAAAAGTTGTATTTTCTTGTTCAGTTTTAACAGCTTCTTTCGACTGTTTACAACTACTAATGGCAAGAAGAACGAATGAGGTTAGAATAAATTTTTTTATCATTTGGATTGAATTTAGAGCAGGCAAGTTAAGAAATAGGATGAAATCATAAAAAAATATTTTTGTAAGCAATTGATTCGTTGTAAATTAAATTAATGTTTAGAATTTTTCTTAAAAAGATTAGGTTTTTACGATGAAAGTGCTGTATATTTGCATTCGAAAATAAAGGAAAATACTTTCAATTATTTCAAACGGCCGAGTGGCGCAACTGAATAGCGCACTTGATTACGGCTCAAGAGGTTACAGGTTTGAATCCTGTCTCGGTCACAAAAATGCTCAGCGTCAATCGTTGAGCTTTTTTTATGAATGTTAAATTCTATTGTTATCAATAAAAAAGTCCATCTACAAATTGTAAATGGACTTTTTGGATTTTTATTATTTCTTTCTGAAGTAAACTTCAACTGGAACTCCTTCAAAATTAAATTCCTTTCTCAATTGATTTTCGATAAATCGTTTGTAAGGATCTCTAATATATTGCGGCAAGTTACAGAAAAATGCGAATTGAGGCGTTTTTGTAGGTAACTGCGTTACATATTTGATTTTGATGTATTTTCCTTTTACTGCAGGTGGAGGTGTAATCTCGATAATCGGTAACAAAGTTTCGTTTAATTTACTTGTTTTGATACGACGACTACGGTTCTCGTAAACTTCGATAAATGTATCAACAGCTTTCAAGACACGTTGTTTTGTAAGAGCCGAGATAAACAACACAGGAACGTCTGTAAAAGGCGCAATACGTTTTAGAATAGCATCTTTGTATTCTTTCATTGTATTGGTTTCTTTCTCCAATAAATCCCATTTGTTGATTAAGATGACAACACCTTTTCGGTTACGTTCTGCTAAATAAAGAATATTCAAATCCTGTGCTTCAATTCCACGTTCTGCATCAATTACTAAGACACAAACGTCACATTCTTCGATTGCACGAACCGAACGCATCACAGAATAAAATTCTAAATCTTCGCTAACTTTTCCTTTTTTACGCATTCCGGCAGTGTCTACCAAAACAAATTCGTGTCCAAATTTATTGTACAACGTTTCGATAGAATCACGTGTTGTTCCTGCGATATCCGTTACAATATTACGTTCTTCACCTAATAATGCATTGATTAATGTAGATTTTCCAGCATTTGGACGACCTACGATCGTAATTTTAGGTAAACCTTCGAATGGATCAATGTGTTCTTCTTCTGTAAAACAATCTACCACATCATCCAATAATTCACCTGTACCACTTCCGCTCATTGCAGCGATTGTGTACATTTTTTCGAATCCTAAGTTATAAAACTCATAAGAATCTTCTAAATTTTTGTTGGTATCGACCTTATTCACAACTAAGAATGTAGGCTTCTTAGTGCGTCTTAAAAGGTTGCCAACTTCCTTATCCATATCCGTTAAACCAACTTGATTGTCTACCATGAACAAAATTACATTTGCTTCATCAATAGCCAATTCAACTTGCTTGCGGATCTCTTCTTCAAAGGTATCATCTGAACCAACGACATACCCTCCGGTATCGATTACGGTAAACTCTTTTCCATTCCAATCAGATTTTCCATAGTGACGGTCACGTGTAACACCAGAAGTGTCATCAACGATAGCTTGTCTTTTTTGGATCATTCTGTTGAAGAACGTAGATTTACCAACGTTTGGTCTTCCTACAATTGCAACTATATTTGACATTTTGCAAAGGTATAATTTTTAGAATTATTTTTTACATTAATTTTTTGATTGAGAAAGTATTGTAAATAAAAAAGGTTAGATAAACTCTAACCTTACTCCATTTTTATTTTACAACTTTAAGAAGTTCTTTTTCAGCAACCACTTTTCTAAGTCCGGAACTTGAGAAACGGTGGTCTCTTGAATTGTAATACAATTCGATTCCTTTTTCTTCACAATATTTACGTCCTGTAAAGTTTTTGTCTTGGTATTCAATCCCTAAAATACGCACATCGATTTTGAAAGATCTCAAAACATCTTCTAAATCCTGTTCTGTTGCATAAGGCACAATTTCGTCAACAAATTTGCAACCTTTTAACTGAATGTAGCGTTCTACAACAGTTTGTGTTGGTTTGTTTTTTTCTGGTCGATCTAATGTTGGATCTGTTTGTAAACCTACAATCAAATAATCGCAATGTTGTTTTGCGTCTTCTAGCATTTTGATATGTCCCGCATGAAGCAAATCAAAAGCACTAAATGTAATTCCGATTTTCATAGTGAATTAGTTTAGTCTTTTATAGTTAGTTTTTATTAATCTTCAGATGATCGGTTGTAATCATCTTCAATTCGAATGATGTCTTCCTCACCAAAATACGTACCATGTTGAACTTCGATAAAAATTAGAGTCTCATTACCTATGTTCTGAATACGATGTTTTGCTTTTAATGGAATAATAACGACTTCACCTGCTTTGTATTCATATTCTTTATCATCAAGTGTTACCATTGCAGTACCCTGAACAATTGTCCAAACTTCTGCACGATGATTGTGGTATTGGTAAGACAAACGCCCGCCAACATTCACTTCTATTCTTTTTAATTTATATATATCGGTGTCCTCTAATACGTAGTACGAACCCCAAGGTCTATTTCCTATTTCCATGTTTTATGCAATTTACGGAATATTTAGATACAACTCTAAAATACTCGATGAATAAATTGTTATGTTCATTCAAAAAAAAAACCTCAAACACATGCTTGAGGTTTTATAAATGTGGTGGTGCCTCCAGGAATCGAACCAGGGACACAAGGATTTTCAGTCCTTTGCTCTACCAACTGAGCTAAGGCACCGTCATTTTGGATTGCAAATATAAGAAGGTTTGTTTTATATTTCCAAAATTATTTTTAAATATTTTCTATTAATTTTTTAAGGAATTGATTTTTATTCATTTATTTTTATAAAAATTACGAATTGGTAACAAATGGAATGGTCAATTACACTTTTGCACATCTGGAGTTTTATCAAAGAATGGTATTGGGTTCCGCTTACCGTCCTTTATATAATGGTGATTGTTACTATTTTGATCGAAAATCGAAACCCAACCAAAACAATAGCATGGATACTGGTGATTGTTTTTCTACCGTTTATTGGAATAATCTTATATTTTTTCTTTGGACAGAAATTTAAAAAAGATGAATTTTTTAAACGAATAGATAAGAATCATCAAAAAATCATCAATGAAAAATGGGCTGAAATGGATCAATTTGTTCACGATGATTTAGATAAAGTAAATGCAAGAATTGGTTCTTTGTCACAGGTTTATCGTTATTTAAATAATGCAAGAGTTGCTTATCCTGCAACAAATAATAAAGTAAAGTTGCTGACAAATGGAGAAGAAAAATTTCCTCTTTTTTTGGAAGCTTTACGTAAAGCTAAAAATCATATTCATCTCGAATATTACATTTTTGATGAAGATCATATTGGAAATGAAATCATTGATATTCTGATTGAAAAAGCTAAAAATGGTGTAGAAGTTCGTGTAACTACGGATGATTTTGGATCATCAAAACTGAATAAACATCAGTCAAGATTTGATGGAACAGGTGTGGAATTTCAAACATTTTTACCTGTTCGATTTTCTTCTTTAGCGAATTCTAATTACCGTAATCACCGTAAAATTTTGATTGTTGATGGTAAAAAAGCATTTTTAGGAGGAATTAACATTAGTGATAAATATATCAATCAAAATGGTGTAATAAGTCCAAATAATAAGATTTATTGGCGTGATACTTCTGTGATGATTGAAGGAGATTCTATCAATAGTTTGCAATTGCATTTTTACTTAAATTGGATGATGACGGAAGGCAAAAAGTATAATATTTCTGATTCAAATTATTTTTACAATTCTCAAAGTAAGATTTTTGAAGATGCTGCAACTGTTAGTTTCGGACTTTCTTCGCCTGGTAGTGATGTACATTCGGCAATGGAAGCGATGATTTTGGCAATTACTTTAGCGAAAAAGAAAGTGCAATTGTGTACACCATATTTTATACCAAGTGACGAATTTAAGACAGCGATGATGATTGCTGTTTCGAGCGGAGTAGAAGTGGAGTTGATTATCCCTAAAAAAGGCGATTCTATTGTAGTGCAACAAGCGTCATTATCATTCCTAAAACCTTTGATGAAGCGGGGTGTAAAAGTTTATTTATACGAAAAAGGATTTCTTCATGCCAAAACAATTACGGTCGATGATAAATTGGCTTTTATTGGAACAGTAAATTTAGATTATCGTAGTTTTATAATTAATTTCGAGATTACTTCGGTGATTGAAAATGCAACGTTATTGCAACAAATGAGTGCTCAATTTGATATAGATAAAGAGGATTCAGAATTATTAACTATTGAAAAGTGGGAAAATAGACCTTGGTATAACCGTGCGTTTGCATCGATTTGTAGATTATTAGCACCGATATTGTAAATATTTATTACATTCGATTTTAGATCAAGGTAATATGAAAAAGCTATCTTTATTAACAATTGGAAAAATTGCTATAGGTGCAGTTCTAGCTTATGGTTTTCTAAATTTTATAGATCAACCAGATGTTATGATTGAATCTTTTAAAACTGGATTTTTAGAAGGAATCTTAGGAAAATAAAACAAAAACCTCCACTTCAATTAAAGTAGAGGTTTTTGTTTTTTATTGATTTTTAAAATCTTCGATTTCTTTTCTAATTTCTTCGTATCGACTTCTCAAATCGTCCGAAATATTATTCGGGATATCTTTAATTTTCTTCAATTGTAATGAAATAAAAATCGCAAATAATCCGGTAGAAATAACTGCTAATCCTAGCCATGCAACAGCTGTTAAACCTGCTAATTGTGGAGATGATAATAAAATAAGCGAAATGATTAATCCAATAATAGCTAAGAACAGAGAAATTCCCCAATCTTTTACGCCATAATTTTTTAGGTCGAAAGCATAACTAATTCCAGAAATTGAGCGGAATAAAATTAAAAATCCAACATAATAAGCAAAAACTTCTAAACTTAGAATTGGATTTACAACTAACATAAATCCAACAATAGTTGTAATAATTCCATATGTCAATGTCCAGCCCCAACTATCAATTTCATCTTTGTTTGAGATCGAAAAAACAATTTCCGAAATTCCAGAGAATAAAAAAGATACAGCAAAAAATACTGAAAGTGCAACATACGATGCTGTTGGAAATGCGAATGTATAAATTCCAAGTCCAACGAATAATAATCCAATGATTAATAAAATCCACCAATATTTGACAGAATTTTTGATTGATTTGTAAAAAGTACGAGCCATTTTGAAAAAAAATATTTAAAATTATAGACTTAAAATTAAGAAATATTCTAATTAAACCTCTATTTTTTTGTTTTTTTATAATGATTATTGATTTCTTAAAATTCAGGATTTATTTCATGCTTACTAAAAATTAAATACTCTTAACTTTGAAGTTCGCTTAAAAATCAACGAAAATGAAGTATGGAATAGAGGCGGCTTCTATCTACGTTCCGCATATATATTTACCAATAAAAGATTTAGCAATTCAACGCAATATTGATCCTGATAAACTTGAAATTGGTTTGGGTTTAAAGAAAATGTCTGTTTTAGATGTTCATGAAGATACAGCAACTATCGCTGCGAATGCTTTGTTGAAATTAATCACAGATTTTGATATAAATCCAACTGAAATCGGACGAATTTATTTAGGAACAGAAAGCGCTTTAGATGGAGCAAAACCAACCGCAACTTATGCAGTACAATTGGTAGAATCTGTTTTGGCTAAACAATTTGGTGAACGACCTTTTAGACATACAGATGTTGTGGATATGACGTTTGCGTGCGTGGGTGGAGTAGATGCGATGCACAATTCTATCGATTATGTTCGTGTAAATCCAGCTAAAAAAGCAATTGTAATTGCAGCCGATTATGCAAAATATGGCTTAGAATCGACGGGAGAATATACGCAAGGTGCTGGTGCAGTAGCGATGTTAATCTCGAATCAACCAGATTTGATTGCGTTTGATAACAATTGGGGAATTGGAATGGAATCTGTTTTTGATTTCTTTAAACCACATCAATCAACTTCTGACACAGCAGTTTTAAATGCTTTAGGAACAACAAAATCTGAAATCGAAATCTTTTCAGATGAACCAGTTTTTGAAGGTCAATATTCTAACGAATGTTATAAAAATAGAGTTAGAGAAGCTTATTTCAACTTTAAAGATGAGGCTAAAGTAGAAGGTAAATTGTACGAAAATTGGCGATATATTGCTTTTCATCTGCCTTATGCATTTCAAGGAAAAAGAATGTTTTCGGATGTTTTTGCATTAGAAAATGGTCAAAATAATTCGAATGATAACTTGAAAATTGTTTCAAAATCGGATGAATATAAAGCCTTAATCAAAGAAAAAGTAGAACCAACTCAACGTGCTTCTTCGGAGATCGGAAATATGTACACAGCTTCTGTTTTCACAGCATTTTTATCGGCTCTACAAGTAAGTGCAGATAGCAATGAAGAGTTGAATGGAAAAACAGTTGGATTTATTGCGTATGGTTCTGGATCTAAATCAAAAGTTTTTCAAGGACAAATTGGTGAAGGTTGGAAAAATGTGATGAATAAAATGGATTTGTTCAATTATTTGAATCAAAGAGAAGCGATTTCTTTTGAACAATACCAAAATCTACACAATAAAAATCTGAAAACATCTATTAATGATTCGAAAGGTTTTGCCTTAGATCGCATTGAAACTGAAATTCCAGATTTGAAAGGTGCAAGATATTATACTTACAAAGGATAAAAACATAAAAAAATCGCTCATTTGAGCGATTTTTTTTATACTATTTTCTGCTTCCATTTCCCTCGTTTAAAGAGAATAAATGCTAAAATTGCAATAAACGTTTCCGAAACAGGAATTGCTATAAAAACGCCTTCTTCCTTCAAATTGAAATGATACGTTAACATATACGCTAATGGAATTTGGAATAACCAAAATCCAACAAAATTGATAATCGTTGGCGTCATTGTATCGCCCGCGCCGTTAAAAGCATTCATCATTACCATTCCAATTCCGTATAATAAAAAACCAGTTGCCAAAATGTACATTCCTTCTTTTGCAACAATTTTGATATGTTCTTCTGTTGTAAAAATTGAAACTAAATAATTACTTAATCCATAGAATATAACACTTACAATCAACATGTAGATGATATTAAATTTCATGGTCATAAGGACTGATTTTTCTGCTTTTTCGGGATCTTTATTTCCTAAGTTTTGACCAACTAAAGTTGCCGCAGCATTACTCAATCCCCAAGCAGGTAACATAAAAAACATCATCAGTCGTAAAGCTGTTTGATAACCAGAAGACGCAATTTCTCCACCAGATTGAGCAACAATTCGCGCAAGAATAATCCAACTACAACTTGCAATAATATATTGTACAATAGCAGGAACTGCAATTTTTACAATATTGATAATTAGTTTAGATTTTGGAACGAAATAACTCCATTTAATTTGAATTAATGAATCTTTTTTCGTTAAACAATACAATTGATAAATCACACCGCCACTTCTTCCGATAGCAGTAGCTAAAGCAGCTCCTTCTAATCCCATTTCAGGAAAAAAGAACCATCCACGAACAAGAATTGGACACAGAATAATATTGATTCCATTAGCTAGCCACAAACTTTTCATCGCAATTGCTGCATTCCCAGCTCCACGAAAAATTCCGTTAATTAAAAATAATAACACAATTGATAAACAACTTACCATCATTATTTTAGTGAAATTCTTACCGTATTCAGCAGCTTGCTCAGTTGATCCCATCCAAATCAATAAATCTTTGGAGAATATAAATCCGAAAATACTCAATAGAATTGTAATGATAATCGATAATAAAATTGCTTGCGAAGCGCTTTCCGAAGCTTTTTCGGGTTTCTTTTCACCAATTCTTCGTGCAATAATGGCAGTTGCAGCCATACTTATTCCGATTGAAATCGAATAAACAATTGTTAATAAGGATTCTGTAAGACCAACGGTTTGTATGGCGAATGCGCTTTCTTTTAAATGTCCTACAAAATATAAATCGACTAATGCAAAGACAGATTCCATCACCATTTCGAACATCATGGGAATCGCTAATAGAAATACTGATTTTTTGATTGGTAATGCGGTTAAATCTAAGTTTTCGCTTGAAAAAGATTGTTTAATCAACGAAAAAATAGACCCAATTTTGGCTGTTAAAGACTTTTCTACAGTCATTTTTTTTGGTTTTTCAAATTAAAAATACTTGATAAATTTTTAAATCAAAATGAATTTAACGTTAAGTTGCCGCGAAGTTTTAAATATTCATTTCAATTAAAATCTGAGAGGATTTTGCCCAAAAATAAATCATTTTTTTCAATACCAATTTATCTTTTTGATTTTATTATCTTTACCAAAACAGCTATACTAAGAAGAAATGAAAAAAACTGCTTTTATTTTATTTAATGTTGCCCTTATGGTAGGAGTGAATGCACAGAGTTACAAGAAAAAGTATCCAGATACAAAAAAAATTGATCATGTTGATACGTATTTTGGAGAGAATGTACAAGATCCATATCGTTGGTTGGAAGACGATTTGTCTGAGGATACGAAGAAATGGGTGATCGAACAAAATAAAGCAACTTATGCTTATTTGAATGAAATTCCATTACGTACACAATTGAAAAAATCGTTGACGGATATCTGGAATTATGAGAAAATTTCGACTCCTTTTAAAGAAGGAGATTATACGTATTACTACAAAAATGATGGTTTACAACAACACTCTGTTTTGTACCGTAAATTAGGTGAAAACGGAACAGAAGAAGTTTTTTTAGACCCGAATAAATTCTCCAAAGATGGTTCTGTTTCGTTGGCTGATGTTAGCTTTTCTAAAGATGGAAGCTTAGTTGCATATTCTATTTCAGAAGGTGGATCAGATTGGAGAAAAGTAATTGTTCTTAACGCAAAAGATAAAACACAAGTTGGAGAAACATTGATTGATGTTAAATTCTCTGGAACAGCTTGGAAAGGAAATGACGGTTTCTATTATTCTTCTTATGATAAACCAAAAGGATCTGAATTATCAGAAAAAACAGATCAACACAAATTATATTACCACAAATTAGGAACGGCTCAGAAAAAAGATCAATTGATTTTTGGAGGAGCAGAAACACCTCGTCGCTATGTTGGTGCTTATTTGACGGATGATGAGCGTTTCTTAATTATTACAGCTGCGAATACAACAACAGGAAATGAGTTGTATTATCAAGATTTGTCTCAAGCAAATAGTCCAATCAAAACGATTGTGAATAATTTTGACACAAATACTTCTGTGATTGATAATGATGGGGAAACTTTCTACATTTTTACAAATAACAAAGCTCCAAACAATAAAGTAGTTAAAGCCGCTATTTCTGATTTGAGCGAAGCTGCTTGGAAAACAGTTATTCCAGAAACTGAAAATGTATTATCTGTTTCTACAGGAGGAGGTTATTTATTTGCTAAATACTTAAAAGATGCAATTTCGGTTGTAGAGCAATACAAATATGATGGATCAAAAGTTCGTCAAATTACATTGCCTGGAGTTGGTTCTGCATCAGGATTTGGAGGGAAAAAATCAGAGAAAGAAATCTATTTCGGATTTTCAAATTATATCACACCATCTACAAGCTACAAATACAATGTAGAAACGGGATCTTCGGATGTTTACATTAAACCAAATGTAAAATTTAATTCAGATGATTACATTTCTGAACAAGTTTTTTATACGTCAAAAGATGGAACAAAAGTTCCGATGATTATTACGTATAAAAAAGGATTGAAGAAAAATGGTAAAAATCCTACAATCGTTTATGGATACGGCGGATTCAATATTAGTTTAACGCCAGGATTTAGTCCGGCAACTGCTGCTTGGATTGAAAATGGTGGAGTTTACGCTGTTCCAAACCTACGTGGAGGAGGAGAATACGGTAAAAAATGGCACGATGGAGGGCGTCAATTCAATAAATTAAATGTTTTTAATGATTTCATTGCTGCTGCAGAATACTTACAGAAAAACAATTACACTTCACCAGATTTTACTGCATTATCAGGAGGATCTAACGGAGGTTTATTAGTTGGAGCAACAGAAACAATTAATCCAAAAATAGCAAAAGTAGCATTGCCTGCGGTTGGGGTTTTAGATATGTTACGTTATCATACGTTTACTGCTGGTGCAGGTTGGGGTTATGACTACGGAACTGCTGATGATAGTAAAGAGATGTTCGAGTATTTGAAAGGTTATTCACCAGTTCACAATGTAAAAGAAGGAACATGTTATCCTGCTACATTAGTCACAACAGGAGATCATGATGATCGTGTAGTTCCTGCGCATTCGTACAAGTTTGCGGCTAATTTACAAGCGAAACAAGCGTGTGATAATCCAGTTTTAATCAGAATTGAAACGAAAGCTGGTCACGGAGCAGGTCGTTCGACAGAAGTTGTGATTAATGAAACAGCTGATAAATATGCCTTCACTTTGTGGAACATGGGAATCAAAAAATTGAAATAATTATAATTTAATTCATTCAAAACCATCTGATTATTCAGGTAGATTTTTTAATTTTATAGGGTTAAAAATTTTAAAAATAATGAACACAAAAACATACGCAGCGTTTAATGAAACTGATCCATTAGCGCCACACACAATAGAACGTCGACATTTACATGCGAAAGATATTTTTATCGATATCGAGTATTGTGGAGTTTGTCACAGCGATATTCATACAGCGAAAGGCGATTGGGGAAAACCAAATTATCCAGTTGTTCCAGGGCACGAAATTATTGGTCGAGTAAAAGAAATTGGTTCTGAAGTAACAAAGTTTAAAGTTGGAGATTTGGTTGGAGTAGGTTGTATGGTAGAATCTTGTCAACATTGTCATTCTTGCGACGAAGGTTTGGAGCAATATTGTGAAAATGGTTTTACAGGAACGTACAATTCTAAAAACTCGAAACATGGTGGAATCACTTACGGTGGTTATTCAGAAAACATCGTGGTAGAAGAAGATTTTGTGCTTCACGTACCCGAAAATATCGATGTAAAAGCTGCTGCGCCATTGTTGTGTGCGGGAATTACAACGTGGTCGCCTTTGCGTCACTGGAATGTAAAATCGGGCGATAAAGTTGGTATAATTGGTCTTGGAGGTTTGGGACATATGGGTGTTAAATTTGCAAAAGCAATGGGTGCACATGTTGTAATGATTACAACATCTGAGTCTAAAGGTGAAGATGCAAAGAAACTTGGAGCTGATGAGGTTTTGATTTCGAAAGATGCAACACAAATGAAAGCGCATGCAAATTCATTTGATTTTTTATTGAATACAATTCCTGTAAAACACGATGTTAATCCATATTTACAATTATTAAAATTAGATAAAACAATGTGTATGGTTGGAGCTATCGAGCCTTTAGATGCTGTTCACGGAGGTTTATTGATTATGAAACGTCGTAATTTAGCAGGATCTTTAATTGGAGGAATCAAGGAAACACAAGAAATGTTAGATTTTTGTGGAGAACATAATATTGTGTCTGATGTCGAAATGATCGATATTCAAAACATTAATGAAGCTTACGAGCGAATGATGAAATCTGATGTGAAGTACCGTTTTGTGATTGATATTAAATCATTGAAAGAATCTTAATCTTAGATATAGAAACAAAAAAATCCGCTTAACGAGCGGATTTTTTTATTGAGTTTTCAAGTTCTATTTCGCAACAGAATCTTTTGTTGTTCCTGCTGGATTTACAGTTTTCGAAGAATCTACCGTAACTCCTTCTACAGAATCTGCCGAAGGAATTTCTGCTTTTTCAACATTTACAGAATCTTCAATAACTGTTGTTGGTTCTCCTACACTTGTTGGTTCTTGTTTACAAGAAATTGCTGTGAAAGAAATCGCTGCGAAAGCGAATAACGCTAATTTTTTCATTTGATTTTTTTGTTTAATCTATTCTACAAATTATTTTTTCTCTGTTGTTGTAGTCGTAGTTGTTTCAACTTTTACAGGAGTTTCTTTTACAACTGCCGAATCTTTGATAACAACAGAATCTTTTCCTACAGAGTCAATTTTTACAGAATCTTCGATTGTTGTAATCGTGTCATTTTTTACTTCTGTTTCAGTTTTTGTTTCTTTCGATCCAAATAAATTACAAGATGTTAAACCAAATGCAGTTCCGATTACTCCTAATACGATTACGTTTAATGCTAATTTTTTCATAACTTTAATTTTTTAAATGTTTAATTTATTTTTTGTTTTTGTTGATTTTTTCAATCATTTTGTTGAACCAAAGTTAAGCTGATATCAAAGTTTTTCGAAGCAAAATAGTTGTAAGATGATTGTAATCCAATCATTGAATATTCAACAAATGTTTTACAACAAAAGAAATCATTTAACAACGCATTAATAAAGAAATACAACTCAACATATCAAAAAAATTATTTTATTTGTAGTTGTATTAAAGGACAATTTGTAAAATTAAAATTATTTTACAAAATACTGAAAACCAATTTTATAAATTTTATTTTTTGAGCAAATTTACAGATATAGAAATTTTCGAAATTCTGAAAAAAACGATTTCAAATCGATTTTTGGAAGAAAATTCTGCTCAATCCGAAAATATCTCCGATTGGAAGGGGCAAGAAATTACATCTTTCCAAGACGATTTATTCAATAAAACCAGATCTACCGTTAGCGAAAAGTGGTTTTATACGTATTTTAAGTCAGATTTTCAGAAGCTTCCGCGTATTGATATGCTCAATCTTTTGGCGCAATATTGTGGATATAAAAATTGGGCACACTTTCTTAATGTTCAGAAAATAGAACATTTTGGTCCAAATAAAGCTGAAGAATCGACGATTGAAGCAAAAGAAAACGAAAATTTTTCATCAGAACATATAACTCCAGAAGAATCTGAAATAGAGATTCAAGCAGAAGTTAAACCATCAACAGAAAAAGAAATAATTCCTGCAAAAGAGGAAGCTGTTAAAATAAAACCCAAGCTAAAATTGATTTCGATAATAGCAGCTGCTGTTGTTTTGTTGAGCGGAATTGGAGCAACTATTTATTATTCAATTTTTGGTCAGCGCGAGTACGAATTTTGTTTTGTAGACTCGGATAGACAAGCTGCAATTACCAATTCTGTTGAGGTTACAATTATTAGAGATGGTTTTACACCACTTTATTTATCGACCAAAACAGGTTGTATCAAATTTGAATCGCAAAAAGATACAATCAAGATGTTTGTGAGTTCACCTTACTATAAACAAGATACGTTTAGGGTTAATTTGCATCAATATAATCAGCCAGAAATGCTTTTGTTAGAGCCAGATGATTATAAGATTATGCTGTATTATTATTCGAATTCAGCAAAAGATTTGAAACAACGAATTTCTAAGCTAAATCAAATGATTGCGGATGATGCGTTGATTTATCAAGTCTATGACAATGATTTTTTTGGTGTAGAGATTCTTTCGAAACAACAATATATCAATTTAGTTACTATGCCTACGACGTCGTTAAAGAATTTTTCTTTGATCGAATCGGAAAGGAAAAATGGAAAAATTGTGAAATTAAAATTTAAAATCCAGCAAGATGAGAACGATAAGTAAAATAGTTCAGTTTAGCATGATATTGCTGATGAGTTTTTGGATGATATTTTCGTGCAAAGACGATAAATATAAAGGAGATTACAACCCAGAAGCGATAAAAGGTTACAAAAACGAGGCATCGACAGTAAGTAGTAAAATGGATTCGGTAGAAGCTGTAAATTTTATTGCAAAGCAGAAATTGCGCGAGTTTTTTGAGCTTTCGGCGTTGGCATCTAACACCAATGATACGGTTGTTGATAGCTTGTTGAGAGATCAATTGTTGTCTTATTTTCCTAAAAAAGATACGACCGAAATATTTTCGTTATTGAGAGAACTTCGTTCGAAAAAAGTTACATTTACTTCCGTTTCTAAATTTGCAATTTTACCAAAAGATTCGATTACACCAGACTCTATCAAGCGAATTGCATATACAATTAATTATTTCAATTCGGATAAAAAGTTAATCGAAACCAATAATCATGTTGGTGTATTTGTGCTAAAACAAGAGCCGATCAAATTTCAACGAGAGTTTAAATTCTATTTCAGAACGTTAAATGAAAAACAAGACTCAATTCAGAAGGATTCAATTTCGTCTGGAGTAATACAAAAATCAAGAGGAAAATCGCCGAAATAAGCGTCTTCAATATATTCAATAGGTCTAAAATAAGTTAGACCTATTTTTTTTGAATTAGGTTTACATCTTGCCAAAAACTTATCATAATATCCGCCACCGTATCCGACGCGATTTCCTTTTTTATCGGCAACGAACATTGGAATAAAAATAACATCAATCGCTTTTGAATCAATTTCCGAATACTGAGTGGGTTCTGGAATTTGAAGTGAATTTAAAATCGTTTCGAAACCTTTTTCTACTTTACAATTAATCATATCATCGCCAACAACCAATGGTAAAACCACCTCTTTTTGCTGTTGAAATAGCCAATTTATGATCGGATAAGTATTGATTTCGTTGTTTTTTTCGATAGGTAAGAAAATATGAAAAGTCTGATCTGTAGAAAAATCCAATTGTTTGATGTGTTCAAAAATTTGCTCACTGAAACTATTCACTTCTTCTTTGGTGAATGATTTTCTTAACGTTCGGTAATATTTTCTAGCTTCAGACTTTGTCATTTCTTCGTAGTTTGATACGAAGTTAAGAAATTATTAAAGTAAAAAAGTAGAGAGTAAGAAATTCAATTAATTCAGAAAAACTAATACAAAAATAAAACAAGCGATTGCCATAAATAACAATAAGTTAACAGGTTTTACTTTCATTTTACTAAACAAAGACTTTTTGTAAGTTTTGTGAATTCTCTTCGGTTTTGACATTTTTAATTTCGTTATCAATTCTATTATCTAGATGCAAATATGGTAAAAAGGTTGCTTATAAAAAATGCGGGAAACCGTAATTGTCTTTTATGTGGTTGTGTATTAATCCAATAAATTTTAAAAATAAAAAAATCCATCAAAATTTTGATGGACTTTTTATATAGCTAATGTTTTAATCTATATTTCTTTTACTGTAATTATATTTACAGGGCAAGCTTTGGCAGCACGTTCGCAATTATCTACGATAGAATGATCAGGATCTTTCAACGTGTGGAAACCTTTTTTATCAATTGCTTTTAATAAAACAGATTTACCGTCTTTTTTTGACATTCTGAATCGTTCTGGTGCTAACTCATAACAATAGTTGCATCCGATGCATTTATCGCGCTGTAACGTAATAATGACCATTGATAACTATTTTTTAATGAGAATAAGCGCCTTCTTCAACACTATTTTGTTGCGTTCCTGGCTCTTCTACTTTTACTAATTTGTATAATTTATCAGAAGGACGAATTCTAAATTCCATCGGAATTGTAATCGAATCACCTTTTTTAGCTGTATCAGATTTTACATCTTCCACCATCATTTCTGTTACCACCATTTCTTTGGCTCCAGTTGTTGGTCCTGTTACTAAAATTAAATCTCCAACTTTCAAATCATAGGCATCAATTACAAATTGGCCAATGTTTGGTTTTGGGAAGAAATGAACACCTTTTCCGATATAAACTTTTTTCTGAGTTGCCATAGAACCTGGAACAGCAGACCATTCTCCTAATTTTTGACCTAAATAATATCCAGACCAAAAACCACGGTTATATACAGTTTGCAATAATCCCATCCAGTAATCCACTTTTTCTTTCGAATATGTTTTATCCGCAATAGAATCAATCGCTTCTCTATACGCACGAATTACAGTTGCAACGTATTCTGGAGCACGTCCACGACCTTCAATTTTCAATACTTTTACGCCAGCATCAACCACTTCATCCAAAAATTCCATTGTACAAAGGTCTTTTGGCGACATCATGTATTCGTTATCTAATTCGATTTCGAAACCAGATTCTTGGTCGATTACGGTATATTTTTTACGACAGTTTTGTTTACAAGCTCCACGATTTGCAGAAGAATTGTGCGAATGTAAGCTCAAGTAACATTTACCTGAAACAGCCATACACAGTGCTCCATGACCGAAAATTTCGATTTCAACTAAATTTCCACTTGGCCCACGAACATCATCTTTAATAATTTGTTCACAAATCTTTTTCACTTGTTTCAAACTCAATTCACGCGACAATACCATTGTATCAGCAAACATTGCATAGAATTTTACTGTTTCGATATTCGTAACGTTAATTTGTGTCGAAATATGAATCTCAATCCCAATTTGTCTTGCATAGGCAATAACCGATTGATCCATCGCAATAACAGCGGTAATTTTCGCTTCTTTTGCTTTGTCCAACAAGTTTTTGATTAAAGATAAATCGTGATCGTATATAATTGTATTTAAAGTAAGGTAAGAACGCACACCTTTTTCCTCACAACGTTTTACGATTTCTGGTAAATCGTCCATTGTAAAGTTTATTGATGCTCTCGCACGCATATTCAACTGCTCAACTCCGAAATATACAGAATCAGCTCCGTTATCTAAAGCCGCTTGTAATGATTCGAAATTCCCAGCAGGAGCCATCAACTCCATTTTTCCATCTTTGGTCATACGAAAATTCTGATTTTAAGGTGCAAAGGTACAACAAAAAATACAAGTGATTAAGTTATTTATAATCAAGTTAAATTTTTGAGAATGAATTTACTTTGAAGTTTGAGCTAGTTTTTAGCATAATATTTGTTGTCAAACAATAAAATGATATACTATGAAAAAATTATTTTATCAAGTATTTTAAGTGTCGATTTATTTGCCTCTTGTGCTTCAACTAAAGAATTGAAACAAGGAGAAGAAGTGTTAACAGTTGCTCCAGAAACAAGAGAATGTACCGCAGGAGTTGTATGATGGTAAAAGAAGCAAATGCAGCTGAGTGGCAATATTTTTATAATCAGATTGAAGGATTTAAGCATGAACCAGATTATGAATATCAAATTATTGTTTCAAAATCTAAAATTGAAAACCCACCAACAAATGCATCTTCATTAAAATATAAGTTGGTAAAAGTTGTAAGTAAAAAATTAGCAACAATGAAATAAATTGAATCTATTTCAAAGAATTTCGAGTAATTTTGTAGAATGTTAATAGAAAGTCTTCAAAATCCAAGGATTAAAAACTTGCTGAAATTGCAAGAAAAATCGAGAGAACGTAAAAATCAAGGTTTATTTATTGTGGAAGGAACACAAGAAAATGAATTGGCTGTAAAAGGTGGTTACGAAGCGGTTGAAATTTATATTTGCGAAGATATTTATAACAAATCAATAGATTTTGGACAAGCAAAATTATTTACAATTACCAAACAAGTTTTTGAGAAGCTTGCGTATAGAAAATCGACAGGCGGAATTATTGGTGTCTATAAAACGAAATCTTCGACATTGACTGATTTACAATTGCCAGAAAATGCATTGGTTGTTGTTTTGGAAGCGGTAGAAAAGCCTGGAAATCTTGGTGCAGTTTTACGAACAGGAGATGGAGCAAAAGTAGATGCTGTAATTGTTTGTGATGAAACAGTCGATTTTTTCAATCCGAATGTGATTCGTTCTTCGGTTGGAACATTGTTTACTAATCAAATTGCATCAGCAAGTAAAGAGGCTGTTTTGGATTTCTTAAAGTCGAAAAATATTCAAGTTGTTTCCACATTTTTGAGAGAGGAAACGAAGAATTTATACGAGACTGATTTCACAAAATCTTCAGCGATTATTTTAGGAACAGAAGCGACAGGGCTTTCAGATTTTTGGGCTGATAATTCAGCTGTTTTAATCAAAATCCCAATGTTAGGGTTTGTAGATTCGTTAAATGTGAGTAACGCAGCAGCGATTTGTGTTTACGAAGCTGTGAGGCAAAGACAATAAGATATTATAAAAATAAAAGCCACTTCGAAAAGAAGTGGCTTTTTGTTTTATATCCGTAAATAATTAACTAATTTTTTTCATTCTCTTTGCAGCTTCGTCCAACCAAGGTTGATAATTGCAATGTTTTTGTATTGCTTGATAAATTCCGTTGCTATTCGGATCTTTTGGATCAAGTTCGTAAATTAATGAATTAATAAATCCATTTTTTATCGATTGACTTTTGATGTTTTCCAATAAAGCATCCGCAGAAAGACCTTGATATAATTTTTCTTGTAAGTTTGTTAAGACAATATTGCGGTAACTCTGATACGTTCTATAATCCTCGTCATTATCTAAATCGATTTCATCTAATTCTGTCAAAAAATTAACAGGTAATTGCTGAGAAGCAGGATTGTAATATGTGTACGAATCCTTGTACATGTATAACAAATTGATAAAATCGTAATTCAAATTCGTTTTTTCTGTTTTGATGAACGAAGAATTAACTTCTAATTTCTCTAAATCTTCGAAAACTTTTTGATGAAAATTTTTGATTTGATTTTTGAAATCTGGCGGAGCAAGTTTAAACAATTCGGTATGATCAGTTAAGAATTTATCCGTTTGAAAACTTTTGTCAACCAAATAATTGTTTCGATTTTTGCCTATTCCAGAGAATTTGAAATTATTCTCCAAATGTTTTAAATCTGTATTTAGAATCAAACTATCACCTGGAATCAAATAAATTGTAAACTCTTCGCGCTCGATGGAAAGTGTCTTATAACCTTCGTCAACTAACTGAACTGTATCCGAAAAGTTTCCATCAAAATCTAAAGCAAAAGCTTTTTCACGATTATTCAATAATAAGTAAATGCTATCTGTTTGCGCATTTGCGATTCGTCCACTAAAGTAGACAAGTTCACCTTTTTCTTTTTTAGGTGAACAACTGTAAATTGTAATTAAAATTAGTGGGAGAAATCTCCACAACGTCTTCATTTTCATTTTTCTCTCTGCCTCACAAAAGTAGAAAATTATTCTTCGTTTTGATGAATTTCGAAGTAAGAATCTATCTTAAAATTTTCTGGTTTATTTGCTGCTGCAACCGCCAATTTATCAGCTTCTTCGTTCCAATGATGTCCAGCATGACCTTTTATCCATTGAAATTTTACGCGATGAATTTTATAAACTTCTAAAAATCTTTTCCACAAATCAGCATTCTTCTTTCCTTTGAAATTCTTTTGCACCCAACCAAAAACCCAACGTTTTTCCACAGCATCTACCACATATTTAGAATCCGTCACAATAGTTATCTCCGTGTTGGTAAACTTTAGTGTTTCCAAAGCCGTAATAACCGCCAACAATTCCATTCGATTATTGGTTGTTAGTCGAAAACCTTGAGAAATTTCTTTTTTGACTTTTTTCTCGGTTTCCAACAAAATACAACCAAATCCTCCTGGGCCAGGATTTCCCAACGACGAACCGTCTGTATATGCTACAATTGCCATGTTTTATGGTTTGTAATTTAACATTGTGTCAATTGTTTGACGTGCTACAAAGTGATAATTTGGACGAGCATCTTTGTAAATATTCTTCGCTAAATCTAATTGATTAGATTCTTTTAAAGCTAAATACAAAGGCTCTAAAAATTTACGACGACCAACATTTACCAAGAATTCTTTCGCGTTTGTGTTGACTTTATCGTAATGCATTAAAAATGCTTTTTCGAACCAAGCACATTCAATTTCTGGATTTTTTGAATTTGTAAAATCATAAATCGCATCCAAATAAGCTAAATCTTCTTTCGTGTTTTTACTCGTATCAATTTGACGAATAAAATGAACCCATTCGTTTGTAGATTTCGTAGAAATCGCCACTTTTTTAGGTGCAACTTTATTTCTTCCGTTTGTAATATCTTGTTGTAACTGTGCTTCTGCTAAATCAAATAATTTTGAAGTCGGTTTTTTCAAATCTTTTGGCCAACCTGTGTTATAAATCCATTCTTGAACAAAAGAATCGTCTCCATTTGTTAAATTAGCTTTCAAATAATCAACAAATTTTTCTGTTGTCATTGTTTGGAATGCATGCGAAGAAAAATATTGATTCAAGAATTTATCAAACTTTTCACGACCATATTTATCTTCTAACATTTTCAAAAATAAATAACCTTTATCGTATGGAACATCAGAAAAAGCATCATCAGGATTTGCTCCTTTCATGTTCACTTTTAATGAAGTATATTTTTCTGGAATATTTTTCATCGACGTTTCCAAATCTTGAAAACCGATTACCGAAATCATATCCGCATAATCTTTTCCTTCTAATTCTTCCATGATTCGACGCTCAAAATAAACTGTAAATCCTTCGTTCACCCAGAAATCATCCCACGTAGAATTCGTTACTAAATTTCCAGACCAAGAATGAGCCAATTCGTGTGCAATCAAATTTGTCATCGAACGATCACCTACAATTGCAGTTGGCGTAGCAAACGTTAAACGCGGATTTTCCATTCCACCAAAAGGAAACGAAGGCGGTAAAACCAATACATCAAATTGTTCCCAAGGATATTTTCCATATAATTTTTCGGCAGCCGTTACCATTTTTCCCATGTCAGCAAATTCCCAAGCAGCAGCTTTCAATAAGCCAGGTTCTGCATAAACTCCCGTTCTGTTATCGATTGGTTGATATTGTACATCACCAACAGCTAAAGCAATCAAATAAGGTGCAATTGGTTGAGGCATTTTGAAGGTATAAACACCTTCGGCATTTTTTTCTTTCGGATTGATCGCACTCATCAAAGGCAACAAATCTTTTGGTGTTTTTACTTTTGCATCATACGTAAGGCGAACACTTGGTGTATCCTGAATCGGAATCCAAGAACGCGTTAAAATTGCTTGACCTTGTGACAATAAAAACGGATGTTTTTTATCGTGCGTTTGTTGCGGATTTAACCATTGTAAAGCATTTGCATCAGGCGAAGTTTTGTAGAAAACTTTTACAATTGTATCATTTGGCATAACATCAATGATTAAGGCTTGACCTTTAATAGAATCTTTTTCCCCTAGTTTGTATGTTGTTTTTTGTCCATTCGCTAATAAAACTGAATCAATTGTTAGTTTTTCGGTATCTAAAATCAATTGTTTTGCTTGATTATTTTCGAATGTATAAGCCGCCGAACCTTTGATTTGATGCGTATCGAAATCAGTTTCGATATCTAAACTCAAATGTTTGATGCGAGCTTTATCTAAATCAGAAAAAGTTTGATTATCCTTTGCTTCAATTTCTGTGTTAGAAGTGATTTGTTTATTGCAACTAACCGCCGTTAAAGCCGTTCCTAATGCGATATAAACTAAATTTTTCATTGTTCTAAATCTTTTAAAATCATGTTGTAAGCAGCTTCTTTCAAAGCAGCTTTATCGTTTTTTACATTCAAATCTTTCGTTTCGAAAGTCGTCAATAATCGAACTTTGATTTTCCCTGGATATCCTCGAAACCAATTGAATGGAAACATTTTATTAACACCGTGAATCGCCAAAACAGCCAAAGGTGTTTGTGTTTCAATCGCAATGTTAAACGCTCCATCTTTGAAAGGATCCAAATAAATTTTGAATTCTTTGTCGTTTGTAACGCCGCCTTCAGGAAAAATAAAAATACTCATATTTTTGTCTAACTTTTTCTTTGCTTCGGGATAAACAAGTGCTTTACTACGTGCACTTTTTCGGTCGACAGGGATACAAATTCGTTCGAATATTCGTCCAAAGATAGGGATTTTGAGTAACTCTGCCTTGCCTACAAATACGATTGGATGATGTTTTAGAATAGTCAACATCAACATAATATCCATAATCGAAGTATGATTGGCTATAAAAACATAATTTTCTTTCGGATCGAGAGGAACAAGTTTTTTGTAATCAATTCTGAATCCAGTTCCATACAAAACAAATTTACCCCAATAACGAATAAAAGGGTAGATATAAGGAAACGTTTTAGCGAAATTTGCCAAAGGTAGCACGATAAAAACGCCTATTGTTAGGACATAAATTGCAGCTAATAAAATCATCCAAATGCGCCAAATAAGGACGAAGAAACCTGTGATGTATTTCATTGATTTGGTTTAGTGGAGTAAAGATATGGAGAAAATGAAAACTAAACCTATGTTCCTATTTTTTCAAAAACTTCAAAATGGCTTCATTTAATATTTTTGGTTGTTCGAAAGGAACATAATGCGTCGAATTTGGAATAACCAATAACTCCGCTTTTGAGATATTTTGTTGAATTTCTTTTGTATGATTTTCGATTACTTCATCTTTTTCTCCAGCAATAACCAATACAGGATTTTGAATTTTATTTAATTCTAGTTTAGTAATATTTGGTTCATTTAACATCAATTTGATTAAGCGTAAATTCGTATTTTCTGAAGATCTATTTACTAAACTTTTCAAATTCTCAATCAGTTCTTCGCTTACTCCATTTGGATTAAGAACTGCTCCAATTGTTATAATTTTATTAACTAATTCAGGATGTTGAGTATTGAAAATTAAAGCTGTGTTTCCACCATCACTCCAACCAACAAGATTTACTTTCTTTAGATTAAGTTTTTGTATCACTTGAAGTAAATCGTTAGAAAATTCTTCATAAGTGTAAGGTGTATTTGTCAAATCTGTACTTCTCCCTTGTCCGCGCGTATCAAGAATAATTACTCGATAATGCTTGGCAAAAAATGGAATTTGTTAATAAAAATCTTCTATACTTCCGTTATTTCCATGTAAAAAAATCAAAGGCTCACCTTGTCCATATTCTTCATAATAAATCTTTGCATCGTTTATGTCAATATATTTTCCTGACTTATTTTTTCCATAAATCAACTTTTTAGCATTCTCTTTATGTTGATAATATGAAATTAATTCTTTTGTTTTTGTATCAATTTCTTCAGGTTTTTCTTCATTTATAGTCAATTTATCTTTCGAGTATAAAATATCTAAGTTGGCGATAAAAACGCCTGCAGAAGCTTCCCAATTTCCCTGACTTTGATATCTAAACAACAAATCTTTTGCTAAAGATTTTTTAGCAGAAATACCAAATACAAAATCTTCTTGAGCAAGTTTTTTATAATCAACTAATTGTAGTGTTACAGCAATTTGATTAACATTTTTGAAACGAAATTTATAAGGAGTTAAATCAATTTTTTGCCATGCAGTTGTAGAAGTTTTATAAATAATATTCTCATCTAAAAGCGATTCTGTTGGTAAACCATTTTTAAATGCGTAAATATTAACTTTCAAAGTGATTTCTTCGTATTTAGAACTTGGAATAATATGAAAATTAAATGCGTTTAGTTTTGTATTTGGGTAAATTTCAAAAATATTTCCTTGTTCAATTGTTGGTACATTTTCATCAAACATTTTAGAAAAAGTAAGCATTGGACGAGTTTTTTGACCAATTATTTTTTCTTTCATTTTTTCTGTTTTCAGTGTCACCTCTGACAATGAAATTGATTTTTCAGTTAATATAACAACAGAACTTTGTTGAATATCATGAACCGATTTTGAAGTTAAATTATAACCTGACGCATCAAAAACTAAATGAGTTTTAGTTAAATTTTCGGGAATTTCGATAGAAAATTGACCATTTTCATCTGTAATTGCTCCAACTTCTGAATTTTCTATTCCAATAGAACAGTATGAAATTGGCAAATTATTACTGTCTTTTACAGTTCCTTTCACTTGAATTTGGGCTTGAACGATTGTACAAATACTTAAAATTAATCCAAAAAAATAGTTGCTCATGACTTTGTTGTTTGCTATATGACGCATTGTTTTTAAAAAGGTTACATTAATCGTTTATTAATTATTTCATAAAATTTTCATCTAAAACGTTATCGTAATAATATTGGTTTTGAGATGAGCATGAAATGATTAAATTTGTTAAGGAAAGAATACTAAAAATATTATGGCTTTAAATACAATCAATCCAACAACTACGAATGCTTGGAATGCGTTAGAGAAACATTTTCAAACGATTCAACATACGTCAATCAAAGAATTATTTGCTCAAAATGCAAATCGTTTTGAAGAATTTTCGATTCAATATCCTTCATTATTAGTGGATTATTCGAAAAATAGAATTAATGCAGAAACGATTCAACTTTTGGTTGATTTAGCGAAAGAAATGGATGTTGATACAGCAATTCAGCAAATGTTTGAAGGAGATGTCATTAACGTTACTGAAAAACGTGCTGTTCTACATACAGCTTTACGCAATCGCTCTAATGAAGAAGTTTTGGTTGACGGAAAAGATGTGATGCCTCAAATTAATGAGGTGTTAGATCAGATGAAATCTTTTTCGGAGAAAGTAATTTCGGGTGAATGGAAAGGTTTTTCAGGAAAAGAAATTACAGACGTTGTCAACATTGGAATTGGAGGTTCTGACCTTGGACCTGTGATGGTGACGGAAGCATTGAAACATTATAAAACTCGTTTGAATATTCATTTTGTTTCGAATATTGATGGAACGCATTTAGCTGAAACTTTTAAAGAAATAAATCCTGAAACAACCTTATTTATTGTTGCTTCAAAAACATTTACAACGCAAGAAACGATGACAAATGCATTTTCTGCGAAAGAATGGTTTTTGAATTCTGATGCGCAAGAAGCTGATGTAGCGAAACATTTTGTGGCATTATCAACAAATGCAGAAGGTGTTGATAATTTCGGAATTGATACGGCAAATATGTTCCAGTTTTGGGATTGGGTTGGCGGTCGTTATTCATTGTGGAGTGCGATTGGTTTGAGCATTGCTTTGGCAGTAGGTTTCGATAATTTCGAAGAATTGTTAGAGGGAGCGCATGAAATGGACGTGCATTTCAAAACAGAAACTTTAGATCAAAATATACCAGTTGTTTTGGCTCTTTTAGGAATTTGGTACAATAACTTCTTTGGTGCAGATTCGGTTGCTTTGTTACCTTATGAGCAGTATTTATCGCGCTTTGCAGCATATTTTCAGCAAGGAGATATGGAGTCGAATGGTAAATATGTTAGTCGTGATGGAAAGAAAGTTGATTATGAAACTGGACCAATTATTTGGGGAGAACCAGGAACGAATGGTCAACATGCTTTTTATCAATTAATCCATCAAGGAACAAAATTAATTCCAGCCGATTTTATTGCAGGAGCTAATTCGTTGAATGTTTTAGGCGACCATCATGCAAAATTATTATCAAACTTTTTTGCTCAAACAGAAGCTTTAGCTTTTGGAAAAGATGAAGAAACGGTTGTTGCTGAATTAGAAAAAGCAGGGAAATCGAAAGAAGAAATTGATTTCTTAACTGCTTTCAAAATTTTTGAAGGAAATCGTCCTACAAACTCAATTTTATATCAAGTATTGACTCCAAAAGTTTTAGGAAATTTAATTGCGATGTACGAACACAAAATTTTTGTGCAAGGTGTTATTTGGAATATTTTCTCTTTTGATCAATGGGGAGTAGAGTTAGGAAAACAATTAGCAAATGTGATTTTACCAGAGTTAGAAAATGATGAACAAGTTACTTCTCATGATGCTTCTACAAATGGATTAATCAATGCTTATAAATATTGGAGAAAATAATTTATCAATACAATTACTAAAAAATCCGCTCAATGAGCGGATTTTTTTATGAATTTTTGTGACCAGTTTCTTTTAAAAATAAGGTTAGAATAATGGCAATAAATATTCCAATGATCCAAAACCAAATTGCTTGATGATAATGTACAGTTTTATCTGTAACATTTACAATTTCGTTTCCATATAATTTAGCAAAAACAGGATTAACTAGAGAAGTTACACCAAATGTCAAAAAGTTTTGAACTCCAGTTGCAGAGCCTTTTACATAATCTGGATTAGCTTCTTTGATAACCGAATATGGGATCATTGCGACTCCAGAGAAAAGCCCAAAAATGAAAAATGTAACTTTTATTGGAATTAAATCTGAAAGATAAATGAGTTGTAAAAACATCAGGATCATTCCGATACAACCAAAAAGAATAACAGATTTTCTTTTTCCTATTTTATCCGTTATATAACCCATTAATGGACATCCAACTACCCAGCCTAGTGACGCCATAGCAGCAGTCATAGCAGCATTGTGAGCATCAAAACCTAAGTCTAATTTGAAAAAAGGAACAGCCCAAGTCATGGCAAAAATTGTTGTCGGTATAAATAATAATCCAGAAATAATACCAGTTAACCAAGAATTTGGATTGCTGAAAATAATTTTGAAAGGTTCAATAAAAGAGGTTTGTTTACTTTTTTCGATCTCTTCTTCAGACGATTTTGGAGTTATGAACAGCATTGCTACAGCTGGAATTATACATAAAACTCCAGCAATTATCCAAAATGTTTTATATCCAAAACCATTTTCTAATAATGGCGCAACCACAAATTGTCCTGCCGCTCCTCCAAGCATTCCTATACATTGAGAGAAGCCTATTGCTGTTGCTAAAGATTTTGATGAGAATCCTTTGGTTGCTAAATAGACACAACCAGGAAAAGCAAATGCGCTACCTGCTCCTTGTAATAATCTGCCTGTTGTTCCAGCAAATTGGGAGGAAACAATAAATAAAATACATCCTATTCCGAGTATAAAACACCCTGCAAACATCGAATATCTTGCACCAAATTTGTCTAAACATATTCCAGCAATTAAAGCGAATATCGAATAAGAGTAATAATATGTTCCAATGAGAGAAACTAAATTTTCTTTAGAAATGTTGTAATTCTGAGCCAAATCTGTGATCATTAATGAAGGCGCAGAACGAGTTGCGTAATCAATGAAATAAAAGATTAAGCCTAAAACCCATGCAATGATGAAAAGTTTTTTACTTGATTGTGTGATAGATGATGGTTGATTCATTATAAATCTTTTAAATGTTTATAATTGGATTTAATCGTTTCCATTACCTCATTCATTTTTCCACCTAACATTAGTTTCGCCATAGATTTTGTCATTCCAATCATTTGATCAAGATCTACTTTTGGAGGCATTGCTAAAGCGTTTGGATTTGTAAATACATTTAATAAATACGGTCCATTATGCGCAAAAGCTCTTCCGATTGCATCAGGTAAATCATCAGGATTTTTAACCGATTCGCTTTCTATTCCCATTGCTTTTCCAATCAAAGTAAAGTCAGGATTTTCCATATCTGTTTCATTGTCAGGTAAACCAGCAACTTCCATTTCCAATTTGACCATTCCTAATGTTCTATTATTAAAAATAATTAGTTTAACAGGTAGATTATATTGTTTGATGGTTGCTAAATCTCCTAATAACATTGAGATTCCACCATCTCCACACATCGCAATAATTTGTCTATCAGGATATGCCATTTGTGCACCAATCGCTTGAGGCATTGCATTTGCCATAGAACCATGATTAAAAGATCCTAACATTTTCCTTTCCCCCGTACCCGTTATATAACGTGCTCCCCAAACACAACACATTCCTGTATCAACTGTAAAAATAGCATCTTTTGTAGCTAACTCATCTAATAAATAAGCTGCATATTCGGGTTGAATGGCATTTTCTTTTCCTTTTTCATGAACAAATGTCATTTTGCTTTCAAGAACTTTCTTGTACATTTCTAATTGACTATCCAAAAAATCTTTGTCTTGCTTAGGTTCTAATAACTCAATTAATTCGTTAATTGTTTCTTTTGCATTTCCGACTAATCCTAAATCAATTTTAGCTCTTCGTCCAAGTTTAGAGCCATCTGAATCAATTTGAATGATTTTTTTATCTGTTGGAATAAAATCTTTATAAGGAAAATCGGTACCAATCAAAATAATTAAATCAGCTTTGTGCATAGCATGATAAGCAGATGGTTGACCAAGTAATCCTGTCATTCCTATTTCATTTGGATTATTGGGTTGAATACTCATTTTTCCTTTGAACGAATATCCAACTGGAGCATGCAAATGACGAGAAAGTTTTATAACTTCTTCATTTGCTTGAGATGTGCCAATTCCACAGAATAAGGTAATATTATTAGCATCATTTATAATAGAAGCAGCTTCTCTTAATTCAGTTTTATTTGGAGTAATAATAGGTTGATTGAAATAGAAATTCGAGGTATAATTACTTTCAACGGCTTCCATTTCTGCAATATCTCCTGGAAGTCCAATAATTGCAACATCTTTTTTTGAAATAGCATGTTGTATTGCTGTTTGTACCATTCTAGGAACTTGTTCTGCTCGAGTTATAATTTGATTATAACAACTACAATCATCAAAAAGTTTAATAGTATTCGTTTCCTGAAAATAATCTGTACCAAATTCTATTGTAGGCAGAGTAGAGGCAATTACAACTAAAGGAGTTCTTGATTTATGCGCTTCATAAACTCCGTTAATCAAATGTACATGACCAGGACCAGAACTTCCAGCGCAACATCCAATCCCATTCAATTCTGATTCGGCAGTAGCAGCTATTGCTCCAGCTTCTTCATGTCTTACATGAACCCAATCAATTTTGTCACTTTGTTTAACTGCAATATTAAAAAAATTGAGACTATCACCAGTTACTGCATAAACACGTTTTATATTCGCTTTTTCTAGTAATTCTACAATTTGATGTGCTACATTCTTTCCCATAATAAAGTATTTTTTTGATTGTGACTAACAAGTTATGAAATTATAGGATAAAAATGTTTAAAATAAGTGTTAAATATTTGAATATTAAATTGTTGAAAAACAAAAAAGCCTGTTGAAAAACAGGCTTAAAATTAACACATGAGGACAAAATTTACTCTACTAAATCTTATACGTACATGAATATTTCAATATTTGTGCCAAAACTATATTTGACATAAAAAATAATTGCACAATCTATTTAACTGCTTTAATTTTTCCATTCATTGTTGCAAAATGTCCTGGGAAAGAGCATAAAAAATCATAAGTACCTTCTTCTAAGGTAAATTTGATTTGATCATTTTCTTTACCACCTAACAATTTTGTGTGCGCAATAATTTCTGATTGTAATTCTGTCGGAATATAATCTGTCGCCTTAGCAGAAGCCGCTGTATTTGCAAAAGCAGAAGCATCAGAACCTGGTTTTAACAAAATAAAATTATGTCCCATTGCTTCTTTTGACATTTCACCAGCATTCATTAAGATTAAAGTTACTTCTTCACCAGCTTTTACTGTAAATTCAGTTTTATCGTAGCGCATATCATCACTCGCTTTCAAAACAATATGATTGTTTGTAGCAGGCGTAGCTGTAGAAGTTTCAGCATCTTCTGATGGAGCTGTACTATAATCTATTTCTGGTTGAGTTGATTCATCTTTCTTAGAATCTCCGCAGCTCATCATCAAAATTGCCGCGAAACTCATCAAAGCTATTTTTTTCATTATTTCAATTTTTTGTTTGATGTAAAAATAATGAAATTCAGTAACTTAAAAAAATTTACTCAGTCTAAATAGAACTGATTTTAAACAGATAAATTTCTAAGGAATATCCAAATATTTGTGTGTTTGTAAAGAATAACGCCATTTTGGATTTTCTTTTACATATTCCACAATCAATGGAAGGTTTTTGTCGCGTTTGCTCCACTCTGTTTGTAAGAAAAGCGTACAATCTTTTCCAACTCGAGCAGCTTGTTCTTCAGCAAATTGAAAATCGTGATTATTGAACACAATACATTTCAATTCATTTGCAGCTTCGCAAACTTCGTCTAACGGCAACATTAATTTCTTAGGAGAAAGACAAACCCAATCAATTTCTCCGCTCAACGGATAGGCACCCGAAGTTTCAATATGGATTCTTGCACCTTTTTCGTGTAGTTTTTTTGTCAAATAAGTCAAATCCCACATTAAAGGTTCTCCTCCTGTAATGATGATTGTTTTGGCTTGAGAAGTTGCCAAATCCACCAATTCATCCACATTAGTTAAGGGATGCTTTTCAGCATCCCAACTATCTTTTACATCGCACCAATGGCAACCAACATCACAACCTCCTAATCGAATAAAATAAGAAGCCACACCTGTGTACATTCCTTCACCTTGAATTGTGTAAAAATGCTCCATAACAGGCAATAATTTCCCTTCTTGTATCAATTGTTGTTCTTCTGCAGTTGTTGATGCAATGTGTATCATAATTTTATTTTTTGTTGTTGTATGCCAACAATGTGTTTTTTAATAACATAGCGCGTGTCATTGGTCCAACTCCTCCTGGAACTGGCGTTATCCACGATGCTTTTTCTTTTACATTATCAAAATCTACATCACCAGCTAATCTAAATCCTCGTGGATTAGTTTCGTCATCAACGCGTGTAATTCCTACGTCAACGATAACCGCTCCAACTTTTACCATATCAGCTTTTAAGAAACCAGGAACACCTAATGCAGTGATCACAATATCAGCTTCTTTTGTAAATTGTTCTAAATTTTGAGTTTTCGAATGAGTTAATGTTACTGTACTGTTTCCAGGATTTCCGTTTTTACTCATCAAAATACTCATTGGGCGACCAACGATGCGAGAACGACCAATCACAACTGTATGTTTACCAGCTGTATCAATGTTGTAACGCTCTAACATTTCCATAATTCCGTAAGGTGTAGCAGGTAAAAATGTTTCCATTTCTAACGCCATTTTACCAAAATTCATCGGATGAAAACCATCTACATCTTTCTTAGGATCAATTGCATTGATAACCGCTTCTTGATCGATGTGTTTTGGTAATGGCAATTGCACGATAAACCCGTCCAATGTATCATCATTGTTCCATTTTTCAATTTCTGCAATCAAATCTTCTTGAGAAATTGTATCAGGCAAACGTAATTCTGATGACTCGAAACCTACAAAATGACAATCCTTGATTTTATTGTCAACATAGGTCTGAGAAGCACCATTACTTCCTACTAAAATTGCACCCAAATGTGGTACACGAACTCCTTGGTCCTTGTAATTCTGCACCAGCTCCTTGATCTCTTGTTTGATCTCTTTTGCCAGTTTAATACCGTCTAAAATTTGCATTGTTTTGTTGTGTTTGCGCAAAGATACGGACAAATTGGAAAATAAATCATTAAGTTTTGAGTTGATGATTTTCTGATTAAATAGAAAAACCACTTCGTTGTGAAGTGGTTTTAGCATTATTGATATTTTTTCTGCGCTTCTTTTAAGTAATTAAAAACTTGTGTTGTGTTCATTTTTTTTAGAATTTATATTAAAAATAAACATGCCAGTTTCGAAATTGAAATAATAATCTTTTTCTCCATTTTTCAATTGAAACCATTCCAACAAACCATTTGTAAGATTAACACCAATCCAATTGATTTGTGAAGTTTTCAGATCGAAAATAAAATTATCATTCGGATTATTTGTGGTGATATAATGTGTTTTGTCGTCCAAAACATATAAAACACCACTTCCTTGAAACGCTTTCATTTTTAAGAATTTTGATTGTAGATTTCCAAAGTTATAACGCAAAACTGCTTTAAATTCTACATTTGGAGGAACTTGTGTTAACAAAGCATTTTGTTTCTTTTCGCGTGATTTACTTGCCCAAAAAGTTATTCCAAGAAGTAGTGCAAATGGAGAAAAAAACAAAATAATGATGATAGTAATGAAAGAATGTTATCCATAGTAGGTTGATTTAGGTTGTGTTAAGATACAAAAAAAAAGCTGTTAGTTTTCTAACAGCTTTTTTGAAATTTTATAAAGTTTGATTTTATTACAAATTACTCATTTTTTCTTCTACAACTTTTCGTTCTTGTACAATCAAATGATCTTCTTCTGTCGGAAATTGAAAAATTCCAGAATTGATGCTTTCAATGCGTTTCAAGACTTCGTAAGATGCTTTTGCTTTTGTAAAATCTTCTCGATTGAGATAAATACGAATCGCTTTCATAAACGTCAAAATATTTTTCTTTTTCAATTCATCTGCCAACAAAAATTGATCGCGTTCTTCGTTTGCTTCCAATAAAGTCGACAAATTATTATCATCAATTTTGTAATACGATTGTAACATTTGATTGAAAATAATCAAAAAACCTTCATCTGCATTTCCAACTTCTAACGAAATGATTCGAGCCAATGTTTTGTTTAATTCTTGAATATATTTTGAAATAAAATCTTGTTTAATCATCTTAATCTAATTTTTTAGACAACTTTTCGAAAGTTTTTTTTGCGTTTTTATCTTCGTATAAAATCTTATGAACAGCGTTGATAATTGGCGCTTTTATTTGGTATTGCTCATTCATAATTGCCACACCTTTTGTCGCATAGTAACCTTCGGCAACCATATTCATCTCCAAAATAGCAGATTTTACGGTGTAACCTTTTCCAATCATATTTCCGAACATTCGATTTCGTGAAAAGAACGAATATCCTGTTACTAACAAATCGCCTAAATAAGCCGAATCGTTAATTTTACGCTTCATTGGACTTGCAGTTTTTAAAATATGATTCATTTCTCGAATCGCATTACTCATCAAAACTGCTTGGAAATTATCTCCATAACCCAAACCATGCGCTATACCTGCTGCAATCGCGTAAATATTTTTCAATACCGCGCCAAATTCAGTTCCGTAAATATCGTTTGAAAGTTTCGTTTTGATAAAATCACATGCTAAACAATCCGCAACAACTTGTGCTTTGTTTTCGTCTTGCGCCGCAATTGTTAAATAAGAAAGACGCTCCAAAGCAACTTCCTCAGCGTGACAAGGACCACTTACAATTCCTAATTGTTCTTCTTTTACATCGAATTTATCAAACAAATATTGTCCAACCAATTGATAATGATCTGGAATAATTCCTTTGATTGATGTTACTACAAATTTATCTGTCAACGGAACAGTTAATTTACTTAAACAATCGGCAACGTAAATAGATGGCACAACCAAAAAGATTATATCCGAATTCATGACAACTTCGTTGATATCCGTTGAAATTTTAAGCTTTTCTGACTTAAATTCGACATCAGTTAAATAATTTGGATTATGTCTATTTCGCTCCAAATATCCTTTTACGTATTCATCTTTTACCCACCAGTTGAAAGTTTCAAGGTTTTTATTCAGCATTTTTGCAATCGCAGTTGCCCAGCTTCCATTCCCTATTAATCCAACTTTACGATTAGATAACTCTATCATAATATATGTATTGAATAGACAAAGTTAATTAATTTGTAGCTTAGGTATTTTGAATTTTACGAAAAGAAACTCAATTTTGTAAAAATTTTAACGACTTTGTATAAAAAGCTTTTTAGTGAGACCATTATCTACGGTATTGGCTCTATATTGCCGAGGGTAATTATTTTAGCATTGAATTTTTTTATTATCAAGCAAGTTGATAATTCAGATTTTGCAATGTTTTCTCAATTATATTCTGCGGTTTCTTTCCTGAATGTCATTTTAACATTTGGTTTCGAGACTGCATTTTTCCGTTATGCAACCGAAGAAGGAATGTATCAAAAAGTGTTGAATACAGCTTTTTGGTTTATGGTGATGAGTTCTACTGCAATGCTCGTTTTAGTTTTTCTTTTTTTACAACCTCTGGCAGATTCTGCAAATTATAGCGATCACCCAGAATATATTTTGTGGTTTGCGTGGATTGCTTTTTTTGATGCAATTTGTGTGATCCCTTTTGCAGTTCTACGTTTTAAAAATCGACCAATATTATATACAACAATTCGCGTAATTCAGAATGTTTTTCAAGCAGTTTTGACAATTGGTTTGTTGTATTATGTTTCGAAAGATTTTATGCTAGGTTTAGGTTTTGATAATGCGATTTCCTATCCTTTTATAGCGAATTTATTAGCGAGTATTTTAGGATTTGTATTATTAATAGGCGTTGTACGTCATGTTCAATTCAAATTTGATCAATCACTTTTCAAACAAATGTTTTTGTACGGTTATCCGATTATGATTGCTGGTTTGGGGTATATTTTAAATGAAAATTTCGATAAATTAGTTCAACGACAATTAATAGATCCAGCAGCAGCGGGTTCTTATGGTGCTTGTTACAAATTAGCAACATTAATGACGCTTTTCGTTACAGCTTATCGAATGGGAATAGAACCATTTTTCTTTAAAGTTGCCAAAAAAGGAGATGCAAAACAGACATACGCGAATATTTTGTTCTTTTTCAGTATCATTTGTAATATTGTAATTCTTGGAATTTTAGCAAATATTGACTGGATTAAGAAAATATTTGTTCCAAATTCAACGTATTGGAATGCTTTAGATATTGTCCCAATTATTTTAATTGCGAATTTATTTTTCGGAATTTATTATAACCTTTCAACATGGTACAAAGTAACGGATAGAACAAGTATCGGAACTATAATTTCATTGGTTGGTGGTGCGATTACTATTATTTTGAATGTTTTTTTATTGCCAAAATATGGTTTTATGGTTTCTGCCTGGACAACTTTATTGGCGTATGGTGTAATGATGGTGATTTCGTACATTTGGGGTCAGAAAGTTTATCCGATTCCGTATAAAGTCAATAAAATTGTACTTTACATGGGAATTGCAATTGCTTTAGCATGTACAAATTATTACATTCTCGATTCTAATTTGATTATTGGTAATCTGATTCTTATCGTGTACATTGCGTTTATTGCGTTTGCGGAAAAAAATACACTTAAAAAACTAAGAAAATAAAGATGAAAGTAAAAGTTATCAACATCTCGAAACACGCTTTACCAGAATATAAAACAGCTTTATCGGCTGGAATGGATTTAACAGCTAACATTGATGCACCAATCGAATTAAAACCTTTGGAAAGAAGATTAATTCCAACAGGATTGAGCATCGAATTACCAGCAGGTTACGAAGCACAAGTTCGTCCTCGTAGTGGAATGGCGTTAAAATATGGTTTAACTTGTTTGAATTCTCCTGGAACAATTGATGCAGATTATCGTGGAGAAATCGGTGTTATTTTAGCTAATGTTTCAAACGAAGCCGTTACAATCAACGATGGGGAGCGTATTGCACAATTAGTGATCGCGAAACACGAAACGGTTGAGTGGGAAGAATCTAACGCTTTAAATGAAACTGAACGCGGAGCTGGAGGTTTCGGAAGTACAGGAAAACAATAATTTTTTTGTCATTCTGAGCTTGTCGAAGAATCTAAAAAAGAAGTAATTCAATTATAAAATATCAATCTAACAAAAAATATTTTTAGAAATAAAATGAAAATTATTATCCCAATGGCAGGACGTGGTTCACGTTTACGCCCTCATACATTAACAACACCAAAACCATTAATTCCAATTGCAGGAAAACCAATCGTGCATCGTTTGGTAGAAGATATTGCGAAGGTTTGTTCAGAAAAAATTGACGAAATTGCTTTTGTAATTGGTGATTTTGGAGCTGAGGTTGAAGCTGATTTAATTGCAATTGCAGAAAAATTAGGAGCAAAAGGAACAATTTGTCATCAATTGGAGCCGCTTGGAACAGCGCATTCTATTTGGATGGCAAAAGAAGCTTTGGATGGACCAACGGTTGTGGCGTATGCAGACACATTATTTCGTGCAGATTTCAAATTAGATATGGAATCGGATGGCGTTGTTTGGGTAAAACAGGTCGATAATCCTTCGGCTTTTGGCGTTGTGAAATTAGATGATAACAGTGTTATTACAGATTTCGTTGAAAAACCAAAAGAATTTGTTTCGGATTTGGCGATTATTGGGATTTACTTTTTCCGTGATGGACAAAAGTTATATAAAGAAATTGAATATTTATTAGAAAATGATATTCAAAAAGGTGGAGAATATCAATTGACAGATGCATTAGAAAATATGCGTGCTGCAGGTGATAAATTTACGCTTGGAAAAGTGGACGAATGGATGGATTGTGGTAATAAAGCGGTTACAGTTGACACCAATACACGTGTGTTGAATCTGGATAAAGAAGATTTCAAAACGATTCATTCTTCTGCAAAAATTGACAATTCATTAATCATTGAACCATGTTTTATTGGAGAAAATGTCGTGATTAAAAATTCGAAAATCGGACCTTTTGTTTCATTAGGAAATGGAACGGTTGTTGAAAACTCGAATATTGATAACAGTTTGATTCAAGAAAATTCAATCATCAGTAATGCAAATCTTACAGATACAATGATCGGAAACAATGCCAAATATTATGGTGTTTCGCGAAGTATCAGTTTAGGAGATTATTCAGAATTGGATTTCAAATCACACAAAGCATAAAAATTATGATTAAAAAATTAACGTATATCTTTTGTTTAGGGGTTCTTGCAACAGCTTGTAACACTCAGAAAGCAGCAAAAGTAGATAAAGATAATACAGAAGTTGTTTCGGCTTCTTCAAAAATTATTCAGCAAACCTTGTCAAAAAAATCATCATTCAAAGATTTGACGATTAAGGCAAAAGTAACAGCAGATTTAGAAGAGATTTCTGGAGATGCAAACGCTACAATTGCTGTGAAAAATGGGCAAAAGATATGGGTTAATGCAACAAAATTTGGATTTACAGGTGCTCGCGCATTGATTACGCCTGATGGTTTTTCAGCTTTTGAAAAGTTAGGTGGAACATATTATGAAGGAGATTTTTCTATTGCAAATAAATTATTGAAAGTTGATTTTGTCGATTATCAAAAATTACAAAATTTGATGTTAGGAAAAGTTTTCGTTGATCTAAATCCAACAGATTATACAGCTACTTTTACAAATAATCAATATACGATTACATATAATAAAAATCAAGCAATTGCGACTTCTCCAAAAGAAGGCGAATATATACAAACATATGTTTTTGATAACGGTTTTCGATTGAAAGAAGCACATCTGAAAGATCCAAAACGAAAAATGGAAGTTGATTTGGCTTATGACAATTGGATAAAAGCTGGAGCAGAGGAATTTCCGAAAAATGTTAAAATTATTATAAAAGAGAAAAAAACGCGTCAAATAGACTTGGAATATAATAGTTTTACGTTTCAGGAAACGAACACACCGTTCTCAATTCCAGATGGGTATAAGAAAAAAGAAATAAAATAATGAAGTTTGTTTTATCAACTGTACTTTTAACGTTGTCATTATCAGTGTTTGCGCAGGTTCCGTACAATAAAGCGAACTTACAAAAACAGAATGCTCAGCTTAAAAAAGAGATTATAAACTTAAACAAACAACTCGAGGTTAATAAGCAAAATTCGAAGTTAAATGTTGATTTTGTACAGAATTTGACGAAAAAAATTCAGGTACAAACAAAATTAGTTAACAACTTATCGAAAGAAAAACGCTTTATCGAGGATGAAATTTATTTAACTCAATTAGAGATTAATAAACTTTCGCGCGAGTTGGTTGAGCTAAAAAAAGACTACAAACAGGTTTTGGTTCGAGCATATAAGAACAAATCTGTTGAAAATAAATTACTTTTTGTTCTTTCTTCTAAAAGTTTGGGAGAAGCATATCGTCGTATCAAATATTTAGAAAAATATTCGGCTTTTCAATTAGGACAAGCAAATGAAATAATTGGTAAACAAACTGATATTCAGACGAAAAAAGCAAAAAAAGAAAAAGCGAAAGACGAAAAAGAAAAAGTACTTTCTCAGCAAACTTTATTTAGTCAAAATCTTGAAAAAGAACGATTAACAAAAGAGAAAGCGGTCGAAGAATTCCGTAAAAACGAAGGTGTTATTGTTGCTGAAATCAATGCAAAAGAAGCACAACAACGTCAAATTGATGCACAGATTAAAGCAATTATTGAAGAAGAGATTCGACAAGCAAAGATTCGTGCAGAAAAAGATTTAAAAGATTGGAACGAAGCTAAACGAGGAAATACAATTGCATCTTATAATGAGTATTTAAGAGATAACCCAAAAGGAGATTATGCGAAATCAGCTCGTACAGCTATTTTAAGAATTGAGAATGATGCCAAAGCATGGAATATTGCACGTTCAGCGCATACAAAACAAGCGTATCAATCTTATTTAAATCATCATCCAACAGGAAGTTTCGTATCTACAGCAAAAACAGAAGTTGCTAAATTTGAACAATTAGAACGCGAAGCTGAAGCAGAACGTCAACGTATCATTGCACAACGTAAAGCAGAAGAGGAAGCTCGTTTGAAAGCTCAAAAAGAAGAAGATGCTCGTAAAATTGCAGCAGCTAAAGCTGAAGCTGAGCGTAAAGCGAAGATAGAAGCTGAGCAGAAAGTTGTTGTAAAAGTGCCAGAAAAAGAACGTGTTGTAAAAGTAGATGCAGTAAAACCAGCTGAGACTTTTGCAGAACGTCCAGATTCTGAAGGTATTTCGGGAGAATTCTCATCAAACAAAGGTCGTCTACCTTGGCCTGTTGATAAAGGAACGGTTGTAAGTAGATTTGGAGCTAATTCTCACCCAGTTTTATCTAATATTACAACGCAAAATAGTGGTGTTGATATTTCAACTTATCGTGGAGCACATGCACGTGCTGTTTACGAAGGAACTGTTCAAGCTGTAATGAGTGTATCTGGAAATGGTAAGTCTGTATTGGTAAGACATGGTTCGTATTATTCAGTTTATACAAACTTATCAAGTGTAAGTGTTTCGAAAGGTGATGATGTAAAACGTGGTCAGTCTTTAGGAATTATCTATACAAGTGGAGATGGAGAAACAATCATGAATTTCCAAGTTTGGAGCGGAACAACAAAACAAAATCCTGCTTCTTGGGTAGCGGGAATGTAATAAATTAATTATATATTTGCATTAAAATCAATTCAGTATGGGATTAGGAGGTAAAGAATGGATCGTAATCGTACTTGTTGTGTTATTATTATTCGGAGGAAAGAAAATTCCTGAATTAATGAAAGGATTAGGTTCTGGATTAAACGAATTCAAGAAAGCAACAAAAGATGATAACAAATCAGAAGCTACTGAAAGTACTTCTGACAAAAAAGAAAATTAAAATATATTTTTAATTAGATAATAGAGCATTGTAGTTGCGTATACAATTACAATGCTTTTATTTTATAAACTAAAACAAAACATGAAATTCACAGATAAAGCTTGGTCTATTTTTAATCAAAGTATCAATGATTATCACAAATATGATGATGTAAATCGTCAAATCGAAAATCCATATAGCGAAGAAGATTTAATCGCTCATTTATTGTACAAAAAAAATTGGATTGATACAGTTCAATGGCATTTAGAAGATATTATTCGTGATCCACAAATTGATCCAGTAGAAGCATTAAGCTTAAAACGTTGGATTGATAAATCAAACCAAGAACGTACAGATATGGTAGAATATGTGGATAGCTGGTTTTTACAACAATATGCGAATGTAGAAGTAAAAGCAGATGCAACTTACAATACAGAATCTCCTGCGTGGGCTGTAGACCGTTTTTCTATTTTATCGCTTAAGGTTTATCACATGAAACAAGAGGTAGAACGTGAGGATGCAACACCGGAGCATAAAGCAGCTTGTCAAGTGAAATTAGATGTTTTGAATCAACAACATCAAGATTTATCAACAGCGATTGAAGAATTGTTGGCTGATTTTGAAGCAGGTAAAAAATACATGAAAGTGTATAAACAAATGAAAATGTATAATGACGAGGATTTGAATCCAGTTCTTTATGCAAACAAGAAATAATTTTCAGAAAAATTAATAAAATATAGAAAACTCATCTTTTTTGGATGAGTTTTTTTATTGCGTACAAATATGTTAATTTCATCTAATCAAAATATTAGAATTAAAAAACTGAAATTTATTACTTGCTTTACCTTATAATCAACCTAAAAATTAACACCAGAAGAATTTAAAAAGCTTCAAACTAAAATTTTAGAATAATTATAAAGTTGAAATTACCTCGTATTGAAAAATATGAGGTAATTTTATAATTACTGTAAAATTTCACACATGAAGAAAAATTATTTCAAACCCTTACTTTTAGGAATAAGTTTATTCTCGATTTCGGTTTTTGGTCAACAAGAAAAACCAAAATACGATTATCAAGAAGCTTTCAAACCATTTTTTTATCAGAATAATGCAACAGAAACTCGTTCGGCGAGTGGAAAACCAGGTCATAATTATTGGCAAAATCGTGCAGATTATAATCTGAATGTTAGTTTGAATGAAGAAAAAAAAGAAATTTCGGGAACATCTGAAATTACATATACCAACAATAGTTTTGATGATTTAGACTTTTTGTGGTTACAATTGGATCAAAATTTATTCAAAAAAGAATCTCGAGGAAGTGCTTTATTACCGATTTCTGGAAGCCGTTATGGTGATTCAACTTCTGAATTTGAAGGAGGTTATAAAATTAAATCTGTTCAAATAGACGGAAAAGAAGCGAAATACACTGTTTCGGATACACGCATGCAAATTGATTTGATTAATCATTTGAAAGCTCGTGGAGGAAAAACAAAAATAAAAATCGAATATTCATTTGTTTCACCAGATTATGGAGCCGATAGAATGGGTGTAGAACCAACTAAAAATGGAAAGATTTTTACGATGGCGCAATGGTTTCCTCGCATGGCGGTTTACGATGACATCATGGGATGGAATACATTACCATACTTAGGACCAGGAGAATTTTATCTGGAATATGGAGATGTAACAGCAAATATTACAGTTCCGTCTACGCATTATGTGGTTGGTTCAGGAGAATTATTGAATGAAAACGAAGTCTACTCGAAAGAAGAAGTGAATCGTTGGAACAAAGCAAAAGCGAGTGATAAAACCGTTATTATTCGTTCTGCTGATGAGGTAAACAAAGCGACAAAAGTTGCAAAAGGAACAAAAACGTGGAAATTTAAAATTCAGAATACACGTGATTTTGCTTGGGCTTCATCATCTTCGTTCATCTTAGATGCAGCAAAAATTAATCTTCCAAGTGGTCAAAAATCGTTGGCAATTTCGGCTTATCCAGTAGAAAGTGACGGAAATGATGCTTGGGGAAGATCGACAGAATATACAAAAGCTTCTATTGAGCATTACTCGAAACAATGGTTAGAGTATCCTTATCCAGCGGCGACAAATGTGGCAGGAAATGAGGGTGGAATGGAATATCCTGGGATTGTTTTTTGTCATATGACTTCGAAAGGTGAAGGACTTTGGGGTGTTACAGATCACGAATTTGGACATATTTGGTTCCCGATGATTGTTGGTTCTAATGAGCGTGTTCATGGTTGGATGGACGAAGGTTTTAATACGTTTATCAATGATATTTCGACGAAGAATTTCAACAATGGCGAATATTACAAAAAGCAATCTGCACAACGAATGGCGGGTTATTTATTCAGCGATAATCTTGAGCCTGTAACGACTCAACCAGATAATATGCGCGAAAGAAATATCGGTGCATTGTTGTATTATAAGCCAGGTGCAGGAATGAAAGTTTTGCGTGAAACAATTTTGGGTGAAGAAAAATTCGATAAAGCATTGCGCCAATACATCAAATATTGGGCATATAAACATCCAACGCCAGAAGATTTTTTCCGCACGATGGAAAATGTTTCAGGAGAAGAATTATCTTGGTTTTGGAGAGGTTGGTTTTTGAATAAATGGACAATTGATCAAGGAATTAACAGTGCAAAATATGTAGATGGAGATTACAAAAAAGGCTTGATTTTGAAAGTTGAAAATTTTGGACAATTACCAATGCCAACTACTGTTCAAGTGAACTTTAAAGATGGGACTTCTCAAGAAGTTAAATTACCGATTGAAGTTTGGAAACGTAATACAGAATGGACATTCAAAGTGCCTTCAACAAAAGAAGTTTCGATGATTAAATTGGATCCAAATGGAGCTTTACCAGATATTGATTTGAAGAATAATACATTCAATATGGCGGATGCAAAACCTGTTGAAAAGGTTAATCCAAAAGAATACGAAGGTACATTTACGAATAAACAAATTAATTCAGAATTTGTGTTGAAAGCTGAAAACGATAAATTGAAATTAGTTTTTGGTGGACAAACTATTCCATTAGATTATCAAGGTGATAGTAAATTTGTGAATGAACAAGGCGGTTTGGAGTTGACTTTTGCAAAAGATAAAAAGACATTTTCTGTAGAAGAAGCTGGACAAAAGTTTGAGTTTACAAAGAAGTAAATTTGTTCTAAATTTTCATACTGATTTCTATGACAAAACCA
>NZ_DJDM01000012.1:0-46716 GCF_002431085.1 Empedobacter sp. UBA5924 | reverse complement strand
GAATACTAAAATTAAAACTAAAATAATGATATTTAAACTCTACGAAGTCATGAAGTCCGACAGCTGTTCGTAGAAATTGAATTGGATACAGATAAAATTGAATTTATTGATGAAATAAAATCAACTTTCAATAAAACTCCTCAAATTCAGCAATGTTATTATGTAACAGGTGAAGTAGATTTTGCATTGATTATGGTGGTTAATACTATGCGAGAATACGAATCCTTGACTCGAAAATTATTTTTTAGTAACTCGAATATACGACGTTTTAAAACTTTTGTCAACATGCATACAGTTAAAACTGGATTACAAATACCATTACCTAAGAATGATTCATAGCTACTTTGTTACTATTGTTCTCTACTAAACTATAACAAGAAATTTAATAAATAGATAGGCTAAACTACTAATATTTATCTAAATACCACCATATCGTACGAAGCTACCTAGTATTAACATGATTATACTAATCGTTGTCACCGCTATAATATGAAATGTCATGAGAGGAAGTTTTGTATCATCTGTTTTTAAACGAGGAAGCACATAAAATTGAGCACTCAAAGCCAATAATACAATTGTTGCTAAGCCTATCAGTTTTAATGAGACAACTCTTTCAATGGGGTTTTCGAATTGAAACCAATTACTAATCTTGATCGTGTAGATATAAGACATTCTTACTCCTGTAATAACCATAACTAATAAAGCTGGAAGTCCTATTCGTTCGTATTTACTTTCAAAAGAGAACAATTTCTCTATCGATTTTTCTTTCCATACTTGTGGTAAAATAACCAAACTTAATATAATATGTCCACCAACCCATATCGTAGCGCCTATTAAATGGAAAATTAATAATAGATGTAATTCGTGCATATCAAGAAATATTAATTCATTTTATTGATGATCTTATTTTACTAAAATCAACTGACTATTTACTAAAGCCTCTAACTTATGTATAACATTTGGTTCTATCGTTATATAGTCACTAGAGCTTAATTCTATTGTTTGTTCATTTTCATCTGAATACACTACTTTTCCAGTAACACATAAAAGCAAAGCAGGTATTTTTGTACTGTGCTCTTTTAAAACACTTTTTTCTAATAATTGAATTGATGTTACATTACTAGATTCGCCTTTGAAAATACTTATCGCTCCAACGCTTTTATCAGTATCATGAATACTATTTAAATTTGGTAAATTTTCCATAATGAATTATTTATCTTCTAAATTTATTCCAAATCAATTAAATACTCGACCAAATCTATCTTATATTTTCTTATTTATACTCAGTAATAATTAATTTTTAAATCAATTACCATTTCAAATAAAAATCACTTCACTTCTCCCCTATTTTGTTCGCCCACTTTTTCCGAAACATTATCGAACAACACTCGAACAAATCCTATTTCTAGTTTTATGATTTTCACCTCAACCCCTCTCCAATAAAAGAAAGTTGTATTCTTGTTATTCTTGCCTTTATATTCAATCTCAAATTTTTTCAGCTGGGTTGTAAATAAAATAATAAAAGAGAAAATTCATAAATTTCATATTCAATCCCATTTCATTTTTACCTTCCAGATGAATGTATTTTTTAATTTCCTTTACGATAGAATGAATATCTTTTCCATTTATTTTAAGATATTTGTAATATGGATGGTAAAACAAGAGCAAATATAAAACCTGGTATGCTGGTTAATATTGTATTGAAAAAGGATCAACGAACTGGCGAATTGACTGAGGGTATCGTGAAAGATTTATTGACTTCTGCGCCTTATCATCATCGTGGTATAAAAGTTCGTTTGACGGATGGACAAATTGGACGTGTGCAAGAAATTATTGAAGACGATTTTTAGAATGCATCAAACTATAAATTAAAAGCTCTTATCAATACAGATAAGAGCTTTTTACAATTTTTCACCTTTGCCTTTTCTATTTCAACAAATAGATTTTAATTAACAAATTGTGTGTTATAACAACTTAAACCATCTATTTGAATAATTTTATTTCAAAATGCACAACTGGTTTTAATTAAGAATCCTATAAATCGGATATTGTCTGTAAGTATTCTTCTCAAAATAAGGCGAATTTTTATAAACCCAATCCAACTGTGCTTCGCCATCATTAGCAAACTCTGGTTTTAATGCTTTTTCTGCTTCAAATGCGGTTTTCAAAACCACATTATTTTTCAATAATTCAGCAGCTGTATCCTCAAAAATATAAGCCGAATAATATTCTTTCTGACCTAATATTCCATCGAAAAAATTCCAGTTAAAGAACGAATCCAATGCCTCTGGTTCTAAGGTTTCAAGAATATATTTCACTCCATCTTGTTGTGTTGGCACAATATAATCTCCTTCAAAAAATTTAAGCGATTTCATCGATTTTGTAACCACCGTTTCGTAATGATTATAATGTCCTTCATATGCATTTTTATTGGTTTTAAAATCTGATATTTTATACGATTCGACGTTAATTAATGTATCATTTTCTATTCGTTTCATTTGAATATCATTTCGTTGCAAAGCTTCTACAACGCGATATTCAGCTTGTGGAAGAACATAATATTTCGGAATTGTAATGTAACTAATTGGTTTTGCAGAATTGAATAATTTAATTTTTTTTGTAAATGGTTTCGATCGATCATAGTACAATCTATCTTTTCCCGAAACCGCACTTGGCTTGTATCCTGCTTCAAATCCTTTAAAATTCATTGTTGTAAATTGAGTAGAATCTATTTTCCAACGAATTCCATATTGATTTCCGACCTGATATTGTTTTAGATTTTCTTTTCGTAAATTTCTGATTGTCAAATATTCTTTATCTAAATTTTCTAGATTTACCAACATATATTTATACGTTGCGTCTACACGGTTTTCATAAGGCTTTAACATATGTGTTTCGGGCATTGTGCTTAGTGCATTAAACAATGTTGTATAACCTGTAGAATAGCGTGGAGAATCTTCGAAAGCTGCAAAACCAATATCAGGAACATCGCCATGTATGTTCACATATTGCGTACTTTCGTAACCATTTTTTTGCATTTCGGCTAGATTATTTGCTTGATATGTCGTATAAAAATAATCGCCCAAAACATTTCCTACACGCGCTTTAAAAGACGAAATATAGGTAAATGTGTACTGATAATCTGCCCCATTACTTACATGATTATCAATAAAAACATCAGGTTTCAACCAATGAAAAATCGTCTGAAAGCTTTTTGCATTTTTTGAATCATTTTTAATAAAATCTCTGTTCAAATCATAATTTCTGGCATTTCCACGAAAACCATATTGTTCAGGTCCATTCTGATTTGCGCGCGAAAAAGCCCCTCTATTCAACATACCACTTACATTATAGGCCGAAATCGCAGCAATAATAAAATTCTTAAGCGGTTTAATTTTTTTCATTGCCAAATCTCGCATCAACATCATCGTCGCATCAATTCCGTCCGGTTCTCCAGGATGAATTCCATTGTTTACGAAAAGCACTGCTTTTGTTTTACGTAATTCTTTTATATCTTTTTCTTTAAATGGATTATAAACAACTACATAAATTGACTTTCCATTATCGTCTTCTCCTTTTTTTACATACTGTATTGTCTCAAAATTTTCCGCTAAATTTTGATAAAACACATTCATTTCATCATAGGTTGTAGTTTGATTTTTATTTCCTTTTTCGTAAGGAGTTATAAAATTATTTTGACCAAAAAGTAGTGTAGAAGTAAGAAATAAAAACAGTATTTTAAAATTCATATCATTAATTTCTTACTAAAATAGAGAGAATACAAAAGATTCAACATGAAAATGAATTATTTTTCTAAAATAATCTTCTACATACAGTAAAAAACATTTGAAATTATAAGGAGAAGCTCTTGTGGAGCTTAGGTAAACTTGTTACAAGTTGATTAATAAATTATATGTTCATTTTTTTTCTTGATAAAAAAAACGAACCAAAAAAAATCAAGTCCGTGCCTACAAGTCGGTCAATAACGACTACTCGCTAAATGCTTTAAATTATTCACATATAAAATGTGAACAGTAAATCATTTTTAACGCTCACTACGTAGAATTGACACTCGACTCTTCAGCAATGACAGCTTTAAAATTCGTTATTATAAGTGAATTTGAATATTGAAAAAGGAATTAAAAATCCGACGATTTAGTATCGAAATGAAATTCAATTCTAAATTATTGGAATAAAAAAAGTTGGAGTGTCTGAGTGGAACGAGTTGACAACTTTATGAAAATAATTTAGTTAGTTGAATCATTGAGAGACTACTGTCGGCATCTTTTTTTGTTTCGTTTTTTTTGGATGAACAAAAAAATGAAAAGAAGAAATATAGAATCACCCTATCCCTACTTCCTCTTATCATTTATTTTATTTAATTAACTCGTATATTACTGAAATTAAATAAATTAAAACATATAACAAAGTTCACGAATTCTACGACAGTGCAGATGTGCAAAGGCTACTTAACGTTAGTGAAAAAACGTTGTATCGCATGAGGAGAAACAAGACGATTCCTTGTTTTAAGCTCGGTAAAAAGTACTTTTTCCCAAAACATTTCTTTAATATAAAATTCTTGGATAAGAGCCTTTTTTGTTAAAGAATGTCTTATCCTAAAATAAGTTGACACCAAATCAACTTATCATGAAAGAATCATACTTAGAAAGAGAAAAGCGTACACAACGCGATTACACCTTAGGCTTTAAGTTAGCTGTTGTACGCCAAGTAGAAAAAGGCGGCTTTACGTATAAACAAGCCCAAAAACACTACGGTATACAAGTTCGACTAGGCACTCAATGGGGTTACCTGAGTTTAATAACAGATGCTTATTCAAGAAAAATAATGGGGTATTGCTTCCGTGAAGATTTATCAGCTGATGGTTGTATTGAAGCGCTTAACATGGCAGTAAATAACAGGCTTTATAATGAATCTATAATTCATCATTCTGATAGAGGATCGCAGTATTGCTCACATAAATATGTAGATTTATTACTCTCAAATAACATAGCTATAAGTATGACAGAAAAAGGTGATCCCTATGAAAATACAATGGCAGAAAGGGTTAATGGAATAATTAAAATGGAATTTAATTTATATGAAAGCACATTAGGTTTTGATCAGACAAAAATTAAAATTACTAATAGTATTAAAACTTATAATGAATTAAGACCACATACAAGTTGTGATTATTTAACTCCAAATGCTGCGCATTTGCAGTCAGAAAAATTAAAGAAAAGATGGAAAACTATAATAGAAGTTTTAATAATCAAAACTCCTTTGTATAGTAAATTTAGGATTAAGATCAATTGGTGTGTAACTATAACAGGATTTATTTAAAAACATGTATAGTTATTTTAGGACCGGGTCATTTGTTTATTCTAAAGCTAATACTTTACAGAAAAAAGAATTTGTAAACATAGTGTTCGACAGCAGTTTACACTATGAAAATGGGATTTATCAAATACCTACAATGATGGATTTATTTTCGAGTAACCATTTGAAAATAAAGGAAGAAAACTTTTTTATTTATACAAAAAAAGAGATTCTAAGTAATAGAATCCCTTTCAGCGGAGAGTGAGGGATTCGAACCCCCGGAGGTGTGACCCTCAACAGTTTTCAAGACTGCCGCATTCGACCACTCTGCCAACTCTCCAACACAGCGTTTATTGCCGTATTGCGAGTGCAAATATAGAACGCTTTTTCGAATTTGCAAATAAAAATTTTTAACAATTATTTTACGAAAACGTTTTCGTAAAATTCAATTCAATTTAAATTAAACAATAAAATAATGGTTAATAGCTACTTATTAGTATTCATAAAATTTAAAATTTCCTATTAAAAATTTATTTTTTTTCTATATTTTAGTATTTTCGTAGGAATAGTTGTGTTTTTATGACAATAATTAGTTTTTGTAAAAAAAATGTACGAAATCGTTATAATTGATTACTTTTGCCAAGAATTAAGTAAATAAACACAAATAAACATTTATTAAATGAACCACTCTTCTTATGATCAACAACTTGCATCTTTCAATGAAATGAGCAAAAAGGTTGTAGAATTCATTAAAATTGTTTCAGATTTATGGTATGATCAATCTGTTGAATTGGTAATTTTCCGTAATCAATTAGTTGATAAAAACGTTAGTGACATCGTAAATCTACATCAGTATGCTGAGGAATTTGTAGAAAAAAAGATTGCTATCGACGATACATTAGCGATTGCTAAAGCTATTTCTGAAGCTAAATTACCAGCTTCTAGACTTGATGTTGGAAAATTAGCTAAAGAATATATTTCTGGGAATTACGCTTCGGCAGAAGCTTTCGTTGAAGAGAAATTAGGTGCAAGCAAAAATGTAAAAAGTGTTGAACCAAAAGACGTTGTTTTATACGGTTTTGGTCGTATCGGACGTTTATTAGCTCGTGAGTTGGCTTCTCAAATGGGAAAAGGTCAACAATTAAGATTACGCGCTGTTGTAACACGTGATAAAAACGATCCTGTTTTGTTAGAAAAAAGAGCTTCTTTGTTACGTCATGATTCTGTTCATGGTGATTTTGACGGAAACGTTGTAGCTGATCACGAAAATAATGCTTTAATCATCAACGGAGTTTCTGTTTATATGATTTCTGCAGCTCAGCCAGAAGAAATTGATTATACTACTTACGGAATTAATAATGCTTTAATTATTGATAACACAGGTGTTTTTAAAGATGAAGAAGCGTTATCTCGTCATTTAAAATCTGTTGGTGCTGATAAAGTTTTATTAACAGCGCCAGGAAAAGGTGTTCCGAATATTGTTTACGGTGTTAATCATGAAGAATATAGCCCAGAAAATGTAAATATATTCTCAGCTGCTTCTTGTACAACAAATGCAATTACACCTATTTTGAAAGTTGTTGAAGATAATTTAGGTGTTGTAAAAGGGCATTTAGAAACAATTCATGCTTATACAAACGACCAAAATTTGGTTGATAATATGCACAAAAAATATCGTCGTGGACGTGCTGCTGCTTTGAATATGGTAATTACTGAAACTGGTGCTGGTAGTGCTGTAGCAAAAGCTTTACCAAGTTTAGCAGGTAAATTAACTTCGAATGCAATTCGTGTTCCTGTTCCAAATGGATCTTTGGTTGTCTTGAATTTAGAAGTTAGTAAAGATACTTCTGTAGAAGCGGTAAACAATTTGATGAAAGATGCTGCATTGAACGGAGAATTAGTTGAGCAAATTAAATTTTCGTTGAACAATGAATTGGTTTCTTCGGATATTGTTGGAACTTCTGCTCCGTCGATTTTCGATAGTAATGCGACAATTGTTTCTGCCGATGGTAAAAATGTTGTGATGTATGTTTGGTATGATAACGAATATGGATACAGTCACCAAGTAATGCGTTTAGCAAAACACATTGCAGGTGTTAGAAGATATACATACTATTAATAGTATTTTTTCCCTTTATTTAAAATTAATCCGTTAACATTTATTTGTTAGCGGATTTTTTTTGTAGGATATTCATTTAAAAATACTTAAGTAAATTTTATGTATTATTTTTGTTAATGTTATATTAATATTAGTTTAGAAAATTAACTTTTTTTAAAAAAAACTTAAAACAATTTATCGTATGAAAAAACTTTACTTTTTTAAATCATCCTTATTAACATTATTGTTATCAGGATTTGCTTTTGGACAGGGAACAGAAACTTTTGAGTCCCAAACAGCATTAAGTAGTTCTTATGCAACAGGATCATTTACTGGAGAAACAGGAGGAATTGTATGGAATTATACAAATGCAAGAAATGAAAGTACATATCCAATCACAAATAAAGGAATCCTATTTCAAGCTTCAGGAAATACATTAGAAACTACAATTTCTAATGGAATCGGAAAATTATCTTTTGATGTCAGAAAAGCTTTTACTGGAGGTTCAAATAATAGAAAGATTGAAGTATTAGTAGATAATGTAGTTGTTTACACTTCACCAACATTTGGAAAAGCACAAACGGATGCTACTATTCATTCATTTGAAGTAGAAATAAATAAGTCAGAGGCAGCTGTTATTACATTTAGAAATGCAGGACCACAACTTACTTTAGATAATATTTCTTGGACTGCCGCTGGAATAGCAACGGAAAAACCAGTTGTGTCTCCACGAACAATTACAGGAACTTATGGTGTATTATTGCCTGATGGAGCTGTGACAGCAACTAATAATCCTACCTTTTGGACTCAAACAGGTATTTTACCTTTAGGAATTACATTTGATAATGGCGTTTTCTCAGGTACACCTGAACAAGCAGGAACATTTACAGCACAGGTAGCAGCCACAAATCAATATGGAACTTCTGATCCGGCTACTATAACTTTTGAAATTGCAAAAGCAAACCAAACAGTAGATTATAACTTTGAAGCTTTAGTTCAAAACCAAGGAACCACTTTTTCTGGTTTACCATCACAAACAGATCAAGGGTTAAATATTGTGTATACTTCTGCTGATAATTCTATTGTTTCTATAAACGGAAATAGCTTATCATTTGATGGTATTGGTTCTACAACTATTAATGCAACTGCCGTTAGTAATAATAATTATAACGAATTTAGTACAACTTTTGATGTTTCAGTAACAGATCCTAATGCTACTTATTGTTTTGAGGAAACATTTGATGGTTTAAATGGTAATAATACAAGTACTGCAGGATCTAATAAGGCTTGGAATGGGAATTCTAATTTTCCTACTGTAGTTACTGTTTATCAAGCAGGAAATGCTATTAGGTTAGGTTCAAGTAATAACAAAGGGGGGATAACATCAAAAGTGTTAGATCAAATAGCTGGTAATGTAATAGTTTCTTTTGATGTAAAAGGTTGGACAGCAATTGAAGGAAGTGTCAATGTTACATTAGGTTCAGAAACTAAAAATGTTGTTTATACAGCGAAAATGGCAGATAATTTCGAAACACAAACTGTAAGTTTTGAAAACGTAGCTGCTGGTTCTACTTTAAAATTAGAAACATCGGCAAAAAGAGCATTTATTGACAATGTTAAAATTCAATGTTCAACAGCTGAAAACTCTACAACTTGGGACGGAACTGCATGGTCTAATGGAACGCCGGATCTTACAAAAGATGTAATCATCAAAGGTAAAGTAACAGTTGATACGCAATTAGAAGCTAAAACGTTTACAGTTTCAGATGCTGGAGGTTCAGTTGTCGTAAAGTCAGGTGCTCGTTTAATCGTTGATGGGAAGATCGACAATCAAGCTGGTCTTACAGGATTAGTTGTAGAAAATGGTGGTAATTTAATCCAAAATCAAAACGTTGCTAACTCAGGAGCAATTACAGTTAACCGCGATAGTAAATCGATGGTTCGTAATGATATGACGTTCTGGTCTTCTCCGGTTCAGCAGGAAGCATCGCAACAAACTATACGTTCATTCTCTCCGGAAACATTATACAATCGTTTTTGGACATATAATGAAACAACAGATGAATTTACTCAGATTTTAACTTCAGATACAGACTCAAAATTATTTGAACCAGGTAAAGGGGTTTCTATCCGTGTTAAAAACACTTTACCAACAGGGCAAAATACAATTCATAATGGTGCATTTTTAGGTGTTCCGTTCAATGGAGATATAACAGTTCCTGTTCAATTTACAGCAAATGGATACAATTTAGTTGGTAACCCTTATGCTTCTAACATTAATGTGGAAAAATTCTTATTAGCAAATGAGAATGTTAATTCATTATATTTCTGGACACATCAATTCCCTGTTGGTTCTTCAGAATATGCAAATAATTATGCCGCATTCAACGTTGTAGGTGGTGTTATTCCTGATTTGTCAAACATTTCTGTTGGACAAGGATTTATCGTAGGACTTTCTCAAGCTACACCTACAGTTAATTTTAACAATACAATGAGAACTTCGCAAGATGCATTTTTCTATAAAAATTCAATTGCAGAGAAAAACAGAATTTGGTTAAGTTTATCAAAAGAAAGTAAAACAATTAGCCAAATTTTATTAGCTTATATGGATGGAGCTACAAACGATGCGGATAATCAAATTGATGCAAAAGTGATGCAAAGAGGATCTTCAGCAATCTACTCATTGATTAATAATGAAGCATATGCAATCCAAGGACGCAGCTTACCTTTTAAAACTGATGATGTCGTAAAATTAGGTTTTGAAACTTTAGAGCAAGGAAATTACACAATCAATATAGAGAAAGCTGATGGGTTGTTTGAAAAAGGACAGATTGTTTATTTAAGAGATAAAGAGTTAAATCAAGTACATAACTTATCAGAATCAGCTTATTCATTCACTTCTAAAGCAGGAATATTTGATACTCGTTTTGAACTTGTGTATACAAATAAAACATTAGGTACAGATGAATTGTCAAAAGAAAATGTTATTGTTTATACTAAAAACAATACAATTGTAGTGGATGCAAAACAAAATAAAATTTCTTCGGTAGAGTTGTATGATATTCAAGGAAGAAAAATATTTGTGAAAAATAACATTCGTGCAAGTGTTTACCAAGTTGAATCTTCTGCAAAAGGAATTTTAGTTATAAAAGTTCTGACTGAAGACGGAAAAGTTAAGACTCAAAAAGTTGTAAACAAATAATTTAACATCTAATAAAATAGTACAATATGAAAAATATAAAACAAATTATCTTAGTTGCAGGAGTTTTGCATTGTTCAATAGGTCTATCTGCTCAAGAAAATAAGATTTCGTTCTTTGAATCAACTAATCAAAATGAAAGTTCTGCTAGACCAGGAACCGGTGGTGGTGGAACAGATGTTGAAGATGCTGATCCAGCACCAATCGATGATTATTTACCATTATTGGTAATAGGGGCAGGATTGGTTGCTTTACGTTTCAGAAAGCAGTTATTAAAAAACTAATTTCTAAATTATATAAAAAAAGAAAGCTTCTCTATTTTTGAGAAGCTTTTCTTATTTTATCTGTTCCAAACTATTCGCAATTGCTTTATATAGAACTTCACCCATTCTTTCACAATTTTCGTAAGATTGATCTTTATAAAACTTTGCAAAACCAGTTCGTAATTGTGCAACATTTTCTGGTTTAGAAATATGATCATTTTTCATGATTTTCATTAAATCACGAAAACGTTTCGAACTATTCGAAATTCTTTTCGAAATCAAGGATTTTACTTCTTTTCTATATTGATCGACAGAATTTGGTTTCAAGCGATTATTCACCAAATCAACCATAATTTTATTTTCTTTGAAATACTGTGGTCGATAAATTTTTAAATTTCCTTCATAACATTGTTGATCGAAATCTATTGGTCGAATTCTATAGATAACTTGATCAAAATCGTGAATTGGAATCACCACATAATTATACGATCGCATATCACCTAAAAGACCAATAAAACAGCGTTCATTGAACTTTACAAACTCTTTTGCAATCTGATTTTTCTCTAAATCATTACATTTATCCAAATAATTTTTGATAAAAACATCTCCTGGAATTCCTAAAATATGCTCTTCAATCAATGTATTTTTGTAGACCAAAAAATTGATTCGATGTGGAGACAAAATATCTTCTAATTCTAAACCATAAATACGCGAAGCATCTGCTTTTTTGATGTAAAAATTGGTATAATTATCATTCAAAATATTACGAACCCGAATACGAAAAGGTTTCGAATTTCCGAACGTACAATAATCAATAGAATCAACAACAAGATAAGGCAAAGACTCCTCATCTCCGTCTGAATGTAAGTAGGTGTAAATTCTGTTTAGACTATCTTGAATTTCCTGATGTTCCGAGTCGGTATAATAAACACCTAACCAATGCGTATCATTTCCTTCCTTATCTTCCAATGCTACACAACCCGAAAAACGCATCAAATCATCATATTCTACACTCGCTTTTGTTTTGCGATGATATTTCTCTAAATAATGATTTAATTCGTCACTCACAGGATAAATAGGCTTTCTAAACTCTATTTTTACATCTTTCATTTCATGCTTATTAGTCTATACGAAGATAGGTCTAAATTTATTTTTTAAAATTGTTTATTGGATTAATATTTGCTAAATTCAAACATAATCTAAATCTAAATAAAATGAATATTCAGGTCAGAAATTTGACTCTTGAAGATTATAGTGATTTGACTGAATCTACAAAAGAAGCCTATCACAATCAGCTTGGAACTTGGACTGTCGACGAAATTAAAGAATTATTAGCTATTTTTCCGCAAGGTCAACTTTGTGTTGAAGTGGATGGAAAAGTTGTTGCTTCGGCATTAAGTATTGTGGTTAATTCGAAAAAAACGAATATCGAATCGAATTATGATACGATAACATCTAATGGTAAATTTTTAAAACATGATCCAGAAGGTGATGTAATGTATGGAATTGAAGTTTTTGTTCATCCAAATTATCGTCAATTGCGCTTGGGAAGACGTTTATATGACGAACGTAAAGCGCTTTGTGAAGAAATGAATCTAAAATCAATTGTAGCTGGTGGACGTATTCCAAATTATCATAAATATTCGCAAGAATTATCTCCTAGACAATATATAGAAAAAGTAAAAAGTAAAGAAATTTATGATTCAACTTTAGCTTTTCAGATTTCGAATGATTTTAATGTTAAAAAAATCTTGAAAAATTATCTGAAAGATGATAAAGAATCCTTAGAATACGCCACTTTATTAGAATGGAATAATATCTATTACGAACCTGAATTGAAATCTAATTCACCGACAAAACGTACTATTCGTCTTGGTTTGGTGCAATGGCAAATGCGTTTATTTAATGGTTTACAAGATTTTTATGATCAAATTGAGTTTTTCGTAAGTGCGGTAAGCGATTATGGCTCTGATTTTATTATGTTTCCAGAATTTTTCAATTCGCCGTTGATGAGTCCATATAATCATTTGAAAGAGATTGAAGCGATGCATCAATTAGCAACGATGACGGACGATATTGTGAAGAAAATTCAAGAATTTGCAATTACATATAATGTCAATATTATTTCAGGATCTATGCCTCATCTAAAGGAAGGAAAACTATATAATACGTCATTTTTATGTCATCGTTCGGGGAAATTAGATTCGTATAGTAAAATACACATTACACCAAATGAGTTCAAATATTACGCATTGAATGGTGGCGATGAAATAAAAGTTTTTGATACCGACTGCGGAAAAGTAGGTTTACTAATTTGTTATGATGTCGAATTTCCTGAATTGAGCCGTATTTTAGCCGATCAAGGAATGGAAATTTTATTTGTTCCATTTATGACTGATACGCAAAATGGTTATACGCGAGTACGTAGTTGTGCGCAAGCTCGTGCAATAGAAAATGAGTGTTATGTGGCTATTGCAGGCTCTGTGGGAAATTTACCGCGTGTGAATAATATGGATATTCAATATTCACAATCGGCAGTTTTCACACCTTCAGATTTCTCTTTTCCAAACAATGGAGTTAAAGCAGAAGCAACTCCGAATACAGAAATGGTACTGATTTCTGATGTTGATCTTTATCTTCTAAAAGAGTTGCATGAGTATGGAACTGTAAAAACGATGAAAGACAGACGCAAGGATTTGTATGAAGTAAGACTAATAAAAACATAAAAAAAACCTCCAAATTGGAGGTTTTTTTTAGTTCTTATTCCCATTGGTTAGACTCGAATAAGAGCATAGACCTTAGGTTCGGTTAAGTATCTGTACTAAAATTAGAAATATTTTTTATAAGGGACAAATATTTTTTAGAAAACTTTGAACTTTAACATATTTCAATTTTGTTTTATAACTCTAATTCGAAGATTTGAATAAACTTTTCATTGAAATTATTTGAAACAAATTGATTAAAATAGATTTTTTTTCCATCGTTAGAAAAATGCGGAATTCCCGTTAATTCATTATTGATTTTTTGAACTTGATAGATTTGTTTAGATTTTTTTTCGGTTAAATCATTTAGATATATTTTATCGTTAACAAAATAAATAGCATATTTTCCGTTTGGTGAAAGATTGAATGGAGAGGTAATCGAATTTTCTAAAAAAGAATATTGAATAATTTCATTCGAAACTAAATTTACACCAAATAATTGCGTCTTATCAAATTCATCTTCCATCAAAAAATAGATGATTTTCCCATCAGGAGAAGAACGTAACCAATGTCTAAAATTACTAATTCCATGTTGAGTAAAAGTGATTCGTTTCTGCGAAATACAACTTGGCACATCTGGCAAAGTAGTTAAAGTTCCTTTTAAATTATCGTTTTCATCAAACCTTATTTCATTTGGAATTTCAGCAATAAAAATTTCCGTTTTCAAATTCCCTTTTTCATCACGCACATGTCCCTGAAATGCGATATTGTTTGTTGAGTTAATCCAACATTCATCAAAAGCTTTTTCGATTTCATCACTTCCATTTTTAGGATTTATCACTACTCTAGAAACGATAATCGAAAACATTTCACCAAAATTATTCTCTAATGTTTTATCAAAATCAACCTCAACTTTTTTGGGAAACATCATTCCAACCACTCGCTGATCTTTTATACTAGAATTGTGTTTGGATTCTTGTTCCAAGACATAATCGTTGTAAGTAAAACTAATCCAATTCTTCTCTTTTTGCCACGAATGCGAATGTGTTCCTCCACGCAAAGCACCATTTGTAAAGGGAAAATTTATATTTCGAGCATCCATAAAAATAGGCTGATTTGGAAATTCTAAATCAATTGCGACACCTGTCCTTCTTGTTGCCGAATACGGATTTGCTTGATTCGCATTTCGAATACCATGAATAAAAATAACTTTATTCTCAATTTGTGAAAAAGAGGCTGCACCTACTCCAGGACCAAACTCTGTTTGATTATTTGTTGTATAAATAATTTCGGATTCGTAAGTTCTCGTATGAAGTAAACAAATGGAAGAAGTTTCTCCAATTTTTGTATCATCATTTCGTCTATCAAAAACAAGATAATTACCATCAACCGATTGAATTTGACTATGATGAAGCGTATGTCCAAAATCATCATAAGTTAACTGCTTTACCATATCGTATTGTTTAATAATATTTTATTTACTTAATAAACATTTAACAAGCAACTAAAAACGTAATTATTTGATTACTAGAAACATTTCAACATTCTTTATAAAAATTTGTTACAAAACTGCATTTTATTTTTTTTGTCTGGATTAATTATGATTAATAATATACTTTTTTCAATGTTTTTATTTTCCTTAGTATAAGTTTTGTTAAACCTTAAACAACAAAGGTAATATTTAATGAAGATTTTGGAAAATCTACAACCAGAATTGATTCGCAATATGTTCCACAATCTGGAAATGATAACAACAATTGAATAGTTTTACCTCGTATAGACATGTTGTCAATGATATTATTTCTCCTTATCCAAAACAATTGCCTTTTTTGATGGTAAAGTTTGGAATTTCTGGAAGTAGAAAATAAAAGCTCAGTTACAGACTGAGCTTTCTTTTATTTATACCAACTACTATACATCAAATAATTATTGGCGATTCTTTCTATTTCGCCTTCTTTCAATTCTTTTGGAACATCTTTTATTTTTTTCGCTGGAATTCCAGCCCATAATTCTCCTTCTTTTACATGCGTTCCTTTGGTTAAAATTGCACCAGCAGCAATCAAAGAATTAGATTCAACAATGCAATCATCCATTACAATTGCGCCCATTCCAACCAAAACATTATCATGTATTGTACAACCATGTACAATAGCATTATGCCCTATCGAAACGTTATTTCCAATTGTTGTTGGCGATTTTTGATACGTCGCATGTATCGTTGCGTTATCCTGAATATTTACTTTATTCCCCATTTTGATATAATGTACATCTCCACGCACAACTGCTGAAAACCAAATTGAGCAATCATCTCCCATTTCTACCTCTCCTACAACCACAGCATTATCCGCTAAAAAGCAGTTTTCACCGAACTTTGGCGTATGCCCATTTAATTCTTTAATTATTGCCATAACAAAATCTATAATTCTAATGATAAAGATACATTTTTATAGCGTATTTTTGTAGAACTATGAGAGTATACGAAGAAATTACACCAAATAATAACGTGATGAAGTTCGTTTGTGACGAGACTTTAACACAAGGTGGCGTGGAATTCGATAAAGAATCTACAGCTACCGAATCTCCTTTAGCGCAAGTTTTATTGACTATACCATTTATTCAAAAAATATTTATCACAGCGAATTTTGTTGCGATAGAAAAAATAGATGCTGTTGATTGGGCTGATGTTACAGAAGATTTGAAAGAAATTATCAATGAACATTTAGAAGAAAATGCAATTTTAGCACCAATGAAAAAGGCTCCTATTTCTATTTATGCAGAAATGACGCCTAATCCTGCTGCGATGAAATTCGTTTCAAATTCTATGTTAGCGCCAGAAATCATCGAGATAAAATCGAGAGAAAAAGCTGCTGGAGTTCCATTAGCTGTTGCGATTTACAAAGAATATCCTTTTGTTGAAGAAGTTTTTATTGTTGATAATTATGTTTCTTTAACGAAAAACGAAACAGAAGATTGGTCACTTTGGGCGATGGATGTTCGTTCGTTTATTACGAATTATTTACAAGCTGGAGGTCCTGTTTTTGATGAATTTTATGAATTCACAACAGAAGCTCCTGAGCATGTTGTGGTAAAATCTGCTGAAGAGTTTTCTTCTGTTGAACAACAAATCAAAGCTATTTTAGACGAATATGTTCAACCAGCAGTTGCAAATGATGGTGGAAATATCGAATTAATTGAATTTGATGAAGAAACGAGAACAGCAAAAATGTTATTACAAGGTGCTTGTTCTGGTTGTCCGTCTTCTACAGCAACGCTTAAAAATGGTATCGAAGGTATTTTAAAACAAATGATGCCTGATGTTGTAGACAACGTTGAAGCTGTAAACGGATAAGATTAAACACATAGTATCAAAAAAATCCAACTCGTTTTGAGTTGGATTTTTTTATTTAATATCTCTCGATTATTCATCAAAAAAGTCGATAGAACGACGATAATTATAAAAAAATAACCTTCTGCGAGCTTCTAAATCATTGACACGAATCGACGAAACATCATCAATCTGAAAATACAAAGAGCCTTCGTCCGTTCCTTCCGAACCAATACATTTTAACTCGAAATCATCTTCAGTTAAATTCCGAATAAAACCTGCAAAACGACTATTGTTATTTAATTGAATACGTGATACATATTCGGTTTGATCATTTATTTCGCCTAAAATTTGACGAACCCAATTTTCTTCTGCTGTTGCATTAAATGTGATTGGATTTTCTTGATCCAAATCGGTGTGATGTTCTTTCAAATAATTGAGACATTTGCAGTAATCATCAACATCTATTCGACTAATTTTAAAATAAGGTTCGATTAAAATTCCATCTTTTTTACCATATTTCGAAATGTGTTGCATCGTAAAAAATTCGTCATTAAAATCTAAAATATATCCAGCCCAAAAATTATCTCCTTCGGGATCATTGTAAACGGCAATAATTGATTGATTTTCTTTTGAGTGTTGTAATATTTTATAGAAGTTAGAATTCATATTTCTTTGGGTTAAAAAGTCAAATTACGAATCTTTGTGGATAAAAAAAAGGTTCTTGATTATTTCAAAAACCTTTTCTTTCTATTAATTCGCTTTTCGGAAAATCGAAGCTTCATAACTTAATGATTGCCAATCTCCTTTTTGCAGATTATCTAATTTTATTTTTTTGTAGATATTTTCTTCTCCTGCAACTGTTATTGTAAATTGTGTACGATCTAAAATATTTTTTTCAGTAATTGTATAATTAATATCAAATTTCTTTTTTGTCAATTTCTCTACAATTGGTTTTAAATAAGCTATAGCAGCTTCAGAATTTTTGAATTGTTCGTTTTGTGGAAATTGCACATCAAAATATCCTTCGTATGTAAAATCTGGTTCTGTAATAATCAAATTATAAGGATCAGCAAACAAGGCTGGACGCTGTTTTTGGTATTCTTTTTCAGTTTTATATTGACGTTTTTCTTCTTTATAAATCAACGGATATTTATCAGCAAGAACAGCTAATTTATCGGTATCATAAGAATACGGAATTCCGTCATGAAAAACATTGTAGAAGGCAGGATTTACCAACCATTGATCGACAATTTTCTTATCTTTTACCATATAAATCATTACTCCATTATCTTGTGCTTGAAAAGTAGATGATTGATATCCATACTCCAAAATTGGTTTTCCTAATTGTATAGCCGCAGCATTTTCTAACATAAAATTAAACTTCTCATAAGCCTTTGTTTCATCGCTTAAAGGAGCCATTCCATATACTTTTGTCGAAGCATCTACATTTTTATCATTAATCATAGAGGTTACTTGCGCTGTTGCAAAATTTGCAAGAACAACAGTGGCTGTAAGTAAAATTTGTTTTATCATGTATTGTATATCTTTATTTTAAAATGTGTTCCAAATTTATTGATAAATTTCGATAGTTATCTTACCTGATTGTGTAATACTTCCGCGATACATTCCGGCAGTGTTAAAAGGAAAACTTGCTTGACCATTTTTATCTAAAATAATCATTCCGCCATCGCCTCCTAAATCACCAATTTTCTTAATAACTTCTTCACCAGCTTTTTTCGAAGAAAGTTTCTTGTAATTCATCAAAGCCGCAACATCATATGCCGCAACAGCTTTTATAAAATATTCGCCCCAACCCGTACTCGAAACACCAACTTCGCTATTTGCATACGTTCCAGCACCAATAATTGGCGAATCGCCTACTCGACCAAAACGTTTATTTGTCATTCCACCAGTCGAAGTTCCTGCCGAGATATGACCTTTATTATCCAAAGCAACTGCGCCTACAGTACCAAATTTTTCGTCAACAAAATTGAATGGAACATACGCTTGTGTTTTAGCATCATGGTCTAATTCCATTTTTTCTTTATCCTTTTCCAAAACTTTTTGAAGAGAATTCAAGCGTTCCTCAGTTTTAAAATAACTTGGATCAACAATTTCTAAACCTTGAGTTTGAGCAAATTCTTCTGCTCCTTTTCCAACCATCATCACATGAGCAGAATTTTGTAAAACAGCTTTTGCTGCTAAAATTGGATTTTTAATCGTTGTAACTCCAGCCACAGCACCTGCTTGCATTGTATTTCCAATCATCAACGAAGCGTCTAATTCATTTTTACCTTCATGCGTAAAAACCGCTCCTTTTCCTGCATTAAACAAAGGTGAATTTTCCATTACTTTTATGGCTTCTATCACTGCATTTTCACTTTCGCCACCTTGTTTGATGACTTCATAACCTTTTGTCAAAGATTCAGCTAAAGCATCTCGGTACGCTTTTTCCTTTTCGGGTGTCATATTTTTTTTCAGAATTGTACCAGCACCACCATGAATTACCAAAACAACTTTGTCTTGTTTCGTTTGTGCATATGTAGAGATTGTCAAAACTGATAAGATTAAACCGACTATTTTTTTCATGTGTAAAATTTTATTCAACGTCTAAAAATAGAAAAGTTTATAGAAATTAACTATTTTTAGCATTGAATTTGATAACGAAATATCAACAACTGTTATTAAACAAATAAATTACCTATGAACTCTAATAAACACTATCTTTCTAACAATGTCTTGTTACAGTTAGCATTTATTGCAATAATACTTTTAGTTTTTGGATTAATTACCAAAAATCTTTTAGCATTTTTCCCTGGACTTCTCGGTGCTTTGTGTTTGTATGTTTTGCTTTTAAATCCTTTGCAATGGCTAGTAAAAGTAAAAAAATGGAACAAATTAGCAAGTGTAATTATCTTAATGATTAGTAGCGCGATTTTGATTATTGGACCTCTTTATTTATTAATTCAAATGTTAACGAATAAAGTAATGGTGCTATTAAATGACACAGCTCAAATTAAAACAGATGTCAATAAAATTATTCAAATGTTGCAAACCAAATTTCATATCGATGTGTTTAGTGCAACAAACATTGAAAAAATAACACAAGTTGGAGGTAAATTATTAGAAAAAACACTGAATGCTTCAATGGATATGACAGTTCAGTTGGGTGTTGCTTTCCTTATTTTGTATTTTATGTTGATGAACCATCAAAAACTTGAAAATTGGTTTTACAGAACAATTCCGCTTAAAACAAGTAATTTAGTCAAAATGAACAAAGATTTGAAAGATTTAGTTATTTCAAATGCTGTCGGAATGCCATTAACAGCCTTTCTACAAGCAATAATTGCCTACATTGGATATCTTATATTTGGTGTAGATGATGCGTTTACTTGGTTTATTTTAACCATTTTTGCTGCAATGTTGCCTGTCGTTGGTGCCGCACTTATTTATGTACCTCTTGGACTATTTTTACTTGCAAAAGGTGAAACTGGATCAGCGGTTGGATTATTAATTTATTGCTTTGTAATTGTTGGGCTTTCAGATAATTTAATCCGTTTAGTTTTACAAAAAAAAATGGCAGATGTTCATCCATTAATTACTATTTTTGGAGTAATCGTTGGTTTAAATCTATTCGGATTTATCGGAATTATATTTGGACCTATCTTATTTTCAGTATTCTTTTGGTTAGTCAAATTGTACAAATACGAATTTATTGATCCAAATCCTGAAGATTAATTATTATTAAAAACCAATTAAAAATGAGTATAGAAAACTTTAAATTCTTTAAACCTTTAGAACCACGTTGGAGCGATTTTGATCCAATTGGTCATGTAAATAATGTATTTTATTTCGAGTATTTCCAGATCGGTAGAGCCTATTATATGATGGCTTCGAGCAAAAAATGGCAATGGACGCGACACATGTTTGTCATTGCACATATGGAAGCGAGTTACCAAAAAGAATTACGTCCAAATGCGATAGAACCTCGTATTGGTGTACGAGTTACAAAATTAGGAAATAAGAGTTTCGATTTTGAATATATTGTCACAAGTAAAAGCGAAAATGGTGAAGATGTTATTCATTGTATCGGAAAAAGTACACAAGTAATGTACGATATGGAAGAGAAAAAATCGATGGAATTGCCAGATTGGGTAAAAAATGATTTTAAGAATTACGAAGGTAATCTTTAGAAAATAATCCTAAAAAAAATACAACAGTAGTTAAGTCTTTTCATTAGATAATGATTAGATTTAACTACTTTTTCTTTTTAAACTCGTTGCGTTATGAAAAATTTGTTTTTAATGCGTCATGCAAAAAGTAAATGGAACGAAAATGTTTCAGATCAATTTCGTTCTATCACAGAGATTGGTGAATTCAAAACGAAGAAAGTAGCAAATTATATTCATCAAAATTTTGAATTGAAATTTGATCAAATATTTTCGAGCAAAGCAGTTCGAGCAAAAGAAACTTCTCTACTTGTCAAACCTATTTTATTTCCTAATCAAACCATTCATATCGAAGATGATTTGTATACTTTTTCGCATTATTTATTAGACAAATGGATTAGAAATTTGGATAATGAATTGCAAAATGTTCTTATTTTTGGACATAATCCTGCGTTTACAGATATTACCAATCAGTTAGGAAATGAAATGATTTACAATCTTTCGACTTCTGGATTTGTCTGGATACAGTTTGATTCTGATAATTGGAAATCGATTCAAAAAGGAAAAACTATAAAAATAATTTTACCTAAAGAAATTAAATGAAAAAATATATAAACCGCGAAATCAGTTGGCTTTCTTTCAATGCGCGCGTGTTGCAAGAGGCTTCTGACGAAACAGTTCCGTTGTTAGAACGAATTCGTTTTTTAGGAATTTATTCGAACAATTTAGATGAATTTTATTCGGTTCGATATTCTACAATTTTGCGCTCGATACAGTTCAAAGATGTAGAAATTGTTTATCAAAATATTGTACCAGATCAAACGGACGAAGAATTGATCGATGAAATCAATGAAATTGTGCGTCAGCAGCGAGTCCAGTACGATGATTTGCATAATCAATTATTCAAAGAATTAGAGAATCACAATATTTTTGTGATAGATGATACATCGATTCCTGAGAATTATTTAGAATTTATTTCCGAATATTTTTACAACGAATTTATTCATACGGTTGGAGTTTTTATTTTAGATGATATTAAAAAAGCACCGCCTTTACGCGATGGATCGTTCTATTTAGCGGTGAAAATGCAATTAAAAGACAAAGTTCAATATGCACTTTTGATTGTTCCAACGCATTTATTTTCGCGTTTTATTGTGCTTCCAAAGTATGATCAAAATACGTATGTCATGTATTTGGAAGACATTATTCGTTTTCATTTGAAAGATATTTTCAAAATGTTTGATTTCGAAACAATTGAAGCACATTCCATCAAAATTACACGAGATAGCGAACTTGATTTTGATAACGATTTAGAACATAGTTTATTAGAAAAAGTCATCAATAGTTTAGAAAATCGTAAAAAAGGTGTTCCTGTCCGATTAGTTTATGATGCTGAAATTGCACCAGATACGTTGAAATTTTTCTTGAAAAAATTACGATTAGATGAATATGATAGTATCAATCCGGGAGGAAAATATCACAACAAACGAGATTTGATGAGCTTTCCAAGCTTTGACATTCCAAATTTAACGTACGAAAAAATAAAACCAATTATTCAGAAAAAACCTTTTGAATATAACAGTTATTTTCAGGCTTTTACGGAAAATGAGGAAATGATGATGGCGCCTTATCACGATTATTCTTTGTTGTTAAAATTTCTTCGAGAAGCTGCAATTGATCCTAAAGTAACCAAAATAAAAATTACAATTTATCGTGTTGCAAAGGATTCGCAAGTGATGCATTCGTTGATAAACGCAGCGATGAATGGAAAAGAAGTAACAGCTGTTTTGGAACTTCGTGCGCGATTTGATGAATCGAATAATGCGATGTGGTCGAAAAAATTGCAAGAAGCTGGTGTGAATGTTATTTTTGGGGTTCCGGGGTTGAAAGTACATTCGAAAATTGGTTATATCGAACGTAAACCAGAAGGAATGTTGGCGCAGAAATATGTGTTTATTAGCACAGGAAATTTTCATGCAGGAACAGCAAAAATTTATACAGATTATACGTATTTCACAACCAATCCGGGAATAACAAAGGATGTTGAACAGATTTTTAAATTTTTCGGAGCTAATTATTTGAACTTAACGTACAATCATTTATTGGTTTCACCTTATGGAACACGTAAAAAAATTGTCAAGATGATTAAACGAGAAATCAAAAATCATCAAGCTGGTTTACCTGCGGAGATCAACATGAAATTAAACAGTTTAAGCGATAAACAAATCATTGATTTATTGTATAAAGCTTCTCAAAAAGGAGTAAAAGTCCGTTTGGTTGTGCGTGGAATTAATTGTTTGATTCCTGGAGTTAAAAATCTTTCCGAAAATATTGAATGTGTCAGCGTTATTGATAAATTTTTGGAACATCCGCGTGTGTATTGGTTTAAAAATGCAGGCGATGACAAAGTTTATATTTCCTCTGCAGATATGATGGAACGTAATTTGGATAATCGTGTGGAAGTAGCGTGTCCGATTTACGATCATAAATTCAAAAAAATAGTTATGGATACGTTTAATTTGAGTTTTGAAGATAACGTAAAAGGTCGCCAAATAACGGCTGAATCTTCTTTAGAATACAAACGAAACAATAAAAAACCAAACCGCTCTCAGTTTACGACCTACGAATATTTTAAAAAATTAAACGAACAAGAAAATGAAGATTAGAAAATTAGGAGCAATAGATATTGGATCTAACGCCATGCGATTGTTGATTAATTATGTTTACGAAGAAGAAGGTCGTGCGCCAATTTTTAATAAAACCAGTATTGTGAGAATGCCTATTCGTTTGGGACACGATGTTTTTATTGATGGACAAATTTCCGAAACAAATATAGATCGTATCTGCGATGCTATGTTGTCTTATGCATTGATGATGAAGGTTTATGATATTGAAATCTATAAAGCTTATGCAACTTCTGCCATGCGCGAAGCCAAAAATGGAAAAGATGTTGTAAAAAAGGTGATTAAAAAATCTGGAATTAACATCGAGATTATAGATGGAAAAACCGAAGCTGAATTACTTTTTAATACAGAATTAGGTGATTTTATACAAGACGAAAAAATCTATTTGTATGTAGATGTTGGTGGTGGTAGTACCGAATTAACATTATTAAAAGATAATAAGGTTTTTACGTCAAAATCTTTTGAAGTAGGAACTGTACGTTTGTTGGAAAATAAAGTTTCACCAAATACTTTTAACGAAATGAAACAATGGATTCACGAAAACATTGGTGATGATGAAGTCGAATTAATTGGTTCTGGTGGAAATATTAACCATGTATACAAATATTCAGGCGTAAAACTGGGAATGCCTTTGAGTAGTGTTTATGTCAAAAAACATTATCAAATTTTACAAACGATGACTGCTGAAGAACGTATGCAGAATTTCAATATGAAACCCGACCGTGCTGATGTAGTGGTTTATGCATTAGAAATTTATAGTAATGTACTAAAATGGTCGCATGCAAAGAAAATTCATGTTCCGAAAATTGGACTTTCGGACGGAATTATTCGAAAAGTATATAAAGATTTAGAAAAATAAATACTTCTATTATAAGGTCAGATTAATCTGGCCTTTTATTTTGATTAAAATTTTATAAAACAAAAAAAAGCTTGAACAAATGTTCAAGCTTTCAGCGGAGAGTGAGGGATTCGAACCCCCGGAGGTGTGACCCTCAACAGTTTTCAAGACTGCCGCATTCGACCACTCTGCCAACTCTCCAATAACGCAGTCTACTGCGGTATTGCGAGTGCAAATATAGAACGCTTTTTCGAATTTGCAAACCTTAATTTAAAGTTTTTTTAATACAAAAACATAGTTTATTCAGTATCAAATAAATATTTTAAAAAAAATTATACAATAACGACCAAAGCTATCTGAATAAGAAAACCAAGCGTAAAAAACAAAGCGGCAAACTTCAATAAAGTAAAACGAAAAGTTTCATTCAAGATTAATTTATTGACCAATGGTTTCGAGATTTTTTCGTCCAAAAGCTTTTCTACTTTTTTATAGAAAATCAATAATAAAATTATAATCATTATAACAACGACAAATACAAAAAAAGAACTCATCGAATGATAAAACATCACTCCCATCGCCATTCCTAATACAGCTAATATTAATTGTGGCAACTGATTAATTGCTTTCCGAATCATTTCTTCGGTTTTACTTAACCAATCAGCTCCAAGAATTTCTGGCGCAGCCATCCAAAATGCAAGAAATTGCAATATCAAACCAAGTAAAGTAAAAATTTTTATCATTCTCAAAAATTCAATTATAGTTAAAGATAAAAAAAACCGTTTAAAATAAATTAAACGGTTTTCATATTATTCTTTTCAAAAAAGATTATTCTTCCTCTTCTTCGTCTTCTTTCATCGTATGATAAACGTTATTTACGTCCTCATCTTCATCAAATTTCTCTAACAATTTTTCGATGTCAGCTTTTTGTTCTTCTGTTAATTCTTTTGTTGTTTGTGGAATTCTTTCAAATTCTGATGAAATAATTTCATATCCACTTTCTTCCAAAGATTTGAAGATTGTTCCGTAATTCTCAAAAGGTGCAATTAATACAATTCCATCTTCATCCTCAAAAATCTCCTCTACTCCAAAGTCAATCATTTCAAATTCTAATTCCTCTAAATCTAGATTTTCAGGTTTTTGAATCTTGAAATTACAGATATGATCAAACATAAATTCAACAGAACCTTGCGTTCCTAATTGTCCATTACATTTACTGAAATAAGAACGAACGTTAGCTACTGTACGATTGTTGTTATTTGTAGAAGTTTCAACTAAAACGGCAATTCCGTGAGGTCCATAACCTTCAAAAATAACTTCCTTATAGTTTTCTGTATTTTTATCAGATGCTTTTTTGATTGCGCGTTCGATATTATCTTTAGGCATATTTACAGCCTTCGCATTCTGAATTACCGCGCGAAGATGAGAATTTGAATGCGGATCAGGTCCTCCTGCTTTTACTGCCATTACGATATCCTTCCCAATTTTAGTAAACGCTTTAGACATTGCTGCCCAACGTTTTAATTTACGTCCTTTTCTAAATTCAAATGCTCTTCCCATTTATACTTGTTTTAATAGTTGCAAATTTATTCATAAAACGAAAAAAATCCAAGAACTATGTCTTGGATTTTTAAGTTGTTAATATTTTAGAATAATTATTTCAATCCGTGGTATTTCAACATTGGTTCAATTGAAGGATTTTTACCTCTAAAATTTTTGTAAATCACATTCAAATCATCCGAATTCCCTTGAGAAAATACTTTATCTCTCAAAATTTGACCATTTTTACGTGACATTCCTCCATTTTCTATTGTCCATTCGTAGGCATCATGGTCTAACATTTCTGCCCAGATATATGCAAAATATCCCGCTGCATATCCTCCACCAAAAATATGGCTAAAATAAGAAGAACGGTAACGAGGCGGAACTTGTGGTAAATTTGTTTTATTATCAATTAAGGCTTGTTTCTCAAAATCGTCTACGCTTGTGATTGTTTTATCGACAGAAACAGTGTGCCAAGATAAATCTAAAGCCGCAGCAGAAAGTAATTCTGTTAACGTATAACCTTTGTTAAAGTTAGATGCTTTTTTCATTTTTTCTACCAACACATCAGGAATCGCAGCTCCTGTTTGATAATGCTTTGCATAATTTTTTAGGATAGATGGCTCCGTTACATAATGCTCGTGAAATTGAGATGGAAACTCTACAAAATCTCTTGAAACATTTGTTCCAGATAAAGTTGGATATTTTTGATTCGCAAAGAAACCGTGCAATGCATGTCCAAATTCGTGGAAAGTTGTTACCACATCATCATACGAAATCAAAGCAGGTTGACCATTTGCAGGTTTTGTGTAATTTCCGACATTATAAATAACAGGTTTTGTGCCAAATAAATGAGATTGCTCCACAATATTACTCATCCAAGCTCCCCCTTGTTTAGAATCTCTTTTGAAATAATCTGTATAAAATAATCCCAATTGCGAACCATCTTCGTTAAACAATTCGTACACTTTTACATCTTCGTGCCAAGTTGGTATATCTGTACGTTTTTTGAATGAAATTCCGTATAATTCTTTCGCCATAAAGAAAATTCCATTCTCTACAACTGAATCTAAAACGAAATAAGGTTTCATTTCATTTTCGTCGATATCATATTTCTCTTTACGAACTTTCTCTGCATAATAGTTCCAATCCGCAGATGTTAATGTATTTGCTGGATTTTCTTTCTTCGCTAACACTTCAAATTCTTTCTCATCTTTTTGCGCCATTGCAGTTGCTGCTGGAATCATTTGATTCAAAATTCCTTTCGCTGCTGTTGGATTTTGTGCCATTTGATCTTGCAAATTCCATTCTGCATAATTTGCAAAACCTAATAATTTAGCTTTCTCCGCACGTTTTTTAACCAAAGTTAAAATTGTAGAACGTGTATCATTTTCATCTTTTTTCTCTGTTCTACTCCAAGCTGCATCAAATAATTTTTTTCTTGAAGCTGCATTGGTCATATTTTGTAATTCAGGTTGTTGCGTTGTATTCAATAAACTGATTAAATATGTACCATCAGCTTGTTTGAAAGCCTCTAAATCAGCATCACTCAAACCTGCTAATTCTTCTTTCGTAAAAGTTACACCACCAGATTTTGTTCCTTTTAATAATTGATTAGAGAATTTAGTTTCCAATGAAGCGATTTCACCATTCAATTTTTTCAATTCATCTTTTTGAGTTGATGATAAATTAGCTCCAGCCAATTCGAAACGTTGATAATAAACATCTAACAAACGAGAAGATTCTTTATCTAAATTCAACGTTTGTTTACTATCATGTAACTTTTTAACGCGTTGAAATAATTTATCATTCAAATAAATTGCATCGCTATGAGCAGCAAATTTAGGCGACATCTCCTCCTCTACTGCTTGCAACGTTTCGTTTGTATTTGCTCCTGTCAATAATCCAAAAACATGATTAACTCGTGTTAATAATTGACCAGATTTCTCCATCTCAACTAATGTATTTTCGAAAGTTGGTGCTTCAGAATTATTCGCAATTTTATTGATTTCGACTAATTGTTCAGTCATTCCTTGCAACAAAGCAGGTTTGAAATCTTCGTTTTTAATTTTCGAAAAATCAGCAGTTTGATAAGGCAAAGTGCTCACTTCAAAAAAAGGATTTTTATCGTTCCACATACTATTTGTTGACTTTTCGCTACAAGAAGTGGTTAGGATTGACGATCCAACCATCATTCCGTAAAAAAGTTTTTTATTAAACATTTTTATAATTTTTAGACCTAACGAAGTTAAAACTTATAATGTTAAATTTCAAAATATTCTGTTTTTCATTCAAACGATGGAAAATATTTAAGCTAAATCTTAAAAGTTAAATAATTAATAAACCTTACCGAAAAGGTTGAATTTTCTTCGACGAAAATAATTATCTTTGAAAAAGAGTGAGGAAAAATTTCACTCTTTTTTATTACCCTAAAAATCAATCCATTTTGTATTTAGATTTAGAAGAATTAAAATATTTATTAGCTGAAAGTGTTGAAGAATTGCCGAGTTGGGAATCACACCAAAAGCTTTCACCTCCATATCGTCAAAAATTTGATTTAGAATATGTAAAACGAACCAATCCTAGAAGTGCGTCTGTGATGATTTTATTGTATCAAAACGAAGATGGAGAAGTTGAATTCCCAGTAACCATGCGTGTTTCTTACGAAGGAGCGCATTCGCATCAGTTTTCTTTGCCAGGTGGACAATTTGAAGAACAAGATATTAGTTTTGACGAAACTGCTATTCGCGAAACTGTGGAAGAACTTGGTGTAGAGTACGAAAATATTGAGATTGTAAGACAATTGAGCGAAATGTATATTCCGCCAAGTAATTTCTTGGTTTATCCTTACATCGGAATTTATCATGGAGAACCACATTTCAACCCAGATGAGCGTGAAGTACAATACGTTGTTCCATTAAATCTGGAAGCTTTTTTGAATGCTGATTACGAAGTTTTTGAGAGAGAATTTTCTGGTCAAGTTGTCGAAATTCCTGGTTATAACATTGGTGACGATGAATTTCTTTGGGGTGCAACGGCAATGATTTTAGAAGAATTTAAAGATTATCTAAAAATCGTATTAAATTTGTAACTTAAACAATTAAGAACTCGTGTCTCAAAAAGCAAAGAAAAAGAACGCATTTCGCGATTCATTTGGACATCTATATTTCCTAAAAAGGACGTTAATTTTCTTATTAGGATCATTTACCTATAACCGTTACAATGGTTTTAATAAATTAAAAGTTAGCGGTACAAAAAACTTGGTTCATTTGCCAGCTCAAAATGTATTATTCGTTTCGAATCATCAAACTTATTTTGCTGATGTTTTCGCGATGTATCATGTATTTTGTAGTGTAAAAAATGGTTTTATTGATACCATCAAAAATCCAATTTATTTACTTAATCCTAAGATTGACTTTTATTACGTTGCCGCTGAAGAAACAATGAAAGATAATCTTTTGACGAAATTATTCGCCTACACAGGAGCGGTTACCGTAAAAAGAACGTGGCGTGCAAAAGGAGAAAATGTAAATAGAAAAGTAGATTTAAGCGAAATTAACAATATTGATATTGCGTTGCAAAGTGGTTGGGTAGTAACATTTCCGCAAGGGACTACAACTGCGTTTGCACCTGGTCGTCGTGGAACTGCACATTTAATCAAGAAAAATAAACCAATTGTAATTCCAGTTGTAATTGATGGTTTTCGTAGAGCTTTTGATAAAAAAGGTTTGCGTATTAAAAAACGTGGAATTAATGCGACAATGACATTCAAAGAGCCTTTGGAAATCGATTATGAAAATGATTCGAGTGATGCAATCATGAAAAAAATTATGAATGCAATTGAGCAAGCACCAGAATTTAATAAAGTTCGACCAATGGACGAAATTCTTGCTGAAAATAGTGAAAAATCATTGGATGATTATTTGAATGAAGACGACGAAGAGTTTGATGATTTCGAAGAAATGGGCTACGACGAAGAAAATAAAAAAGACTAAAAGAATACAACATACAAAATGAAAAAAGTTCATTTTATTGCAATTGGTGGAAGTGCAATGCACAATTTGGCGATTGCTTTGCACGAAAAAGGATATCAAGTAACAGGTTCTGACGACGCAATTTTCGAACCTTCGAAAACACGTTTGGACCAACGTAGAATTTTACCAGAAGAAATGGGTTGGTTTCCAGAAAAAATTACAACAGATTTAGATGCTGTGATTTTGGGAATGCATGCTCACGCTGATAATCCTGAAATGTTACGTGCTCAAGAATTAGGTTTAAAAATCTATTCATATCCAGAATATTTGTACGAACAATCAAAAGATAAAACGCGTGTTGTAATTGGTGGTTCGCATGGAAAAACGACAATTACATCAATGATTCTTCACGTTTTGCATTATCATAATATCGATGTTGATTATATGGTTGGTGCGCAATTGGATGGTTTTGATGTGATGGTAAAATTGACAGAAGACAACGAATTTATGATTATGGAAGGTGATGAATATTTATCATCTGCCTTAGATCGTCGTTCAAAATTCTTGTTGTATCAACCAAATATTGCGTTGATTTCAGGTATTGCTTGGGATCATATCAATGTTTTTCCAACGTTTGCAGATTACACTTCTCAATTCTCAAAATTCGTAGAATCTATCGTGAATGGAGGTGCTTTAATTTACAACGAAACAGACGAAGAAGTTGTTAAAGTGGTAGAAGAAACGGAGAAAGCAATCAAGAAATTCCCTTATCATTTACCAGAACATTTTATCGAAAATGGAATCACTTTTATCGAAACAGAAGATGGACCAATTCCGTTAGAAGTCTTTGGTAATCATAACTTGATGAATTTAGAAGGTGCTCGTGCAATTTGTAAACAATTAGGTGTAATGGATGATGATTTCAACGAAGCAATTCAATCATTCAAAGGAGCATCTAAACGTTTGGAATTAATTAATCGTACTTCTGATTTTGTTGCGTATAAAGATTTTGCCCATGCGCCAAGTAAAGTAACTTCAGTTACGAATGCAGTAAAAGAACAATATACAGATAAAACAGTTGTAGGATGTTTAGAAATCCACACCTATTCGTCTTTGAATCCTGAGTTTTTGGTGCAATACAAAGGTGCTTTAGACAAAACTGATATCAAAATTGTAATGTATAGCCCAGAAGCATTAGAAATAAAACGTATGGAAATGATTTCTCCAGAAGATATCAAAAAAGCCTTTGGAGATGATTCTATTTTGGTATTTACAAATGGTGAACAATTGCAAGATTATATCGAAAGTTTAGATAAAAAAGATAAAGTATTTTTGATGATGAGTTCAGGAAACTTCGGTGGAGTAAACTTGAATGAATTATTTAAAGCATAAAAAAATCACCTTTCAATAAAAGGTGATTTTCCACTTAAATATCTATAAAATATAGAAAAAGAGAACTTAATTTTTTAGGTTCTCTTTTTGTTTTTTGTCAAATGGTCAAAATAATCATTTTAGGTTTTTGGATTACTTCTTTTCAAATATCAGTAAACTTAGAACTATTTTAAACTTTTTCGGAACTATTAATTTTAAAAACATTATTTTAGAAAAAACAGAGGTGATATAAACTTTTAGTAATACTCTACTCACTTTTGTTAGCTTTCGCCATCAAAAAACACCTCTGTTTTACTATAAAATTATAGTGACCCTTTTGATAGTAACAAAGATGATAAAAATCGAGATAAAAAAAAGTTTGAAAAGTAGCCTAAAGATGTCCAAAACGGAAGTTATTGTAAACTTTTTCTAAATTGAGTTGGACTAATTTTTAGATGTTTTTTGAAAAAATTTCCGAATGAATATTGGTCAGAAAAGTTTAACTCATTCGAAATTTCAGAGATTGTTTTAGTTGTTTCACTCAACAATACTTTCGATTCACGAATCACAACAGAACTGATTAATTCTTTTGTCGTTCTACCTGTTATTGATTTGCAACATTCAGTTAAATATCGTACTGTAATATTCAATTTATCTGCATAATATTTTGCATCTCTGTTTTCTGTATAACTCTTATTTAAATCATTCAAAAAACGCTTTACAATATCATCTTTTCGCGTTCCTTTTCTTACAATAATTGTTTGTTGTTTCGAAAGTTCGCTAAACGTTGTGTAAACAATCGCATAAAATAAATTGAACTGTAAATAGCGTACGAATTTGGTCAATTTCTCTTGCAAACGCAACTTCAATTGCAATAAAAGTTCGATTAAAGCAGAAAATTCTATTTCATTGAAATGATAATTATTGATTCTACCTTCACCAAAAAATTGGTTGTATTCATAACCACTCAAATCGATAATCGATGTATCTAAAATCTTTTTGGTTAAAACTAAACTCAACAATTCTAAATCAGATGATTTTGAAATTATTTGGTAAGATTTATTAGGTTCTGGGAAGAAAACATCGTGTTGTTTTAGTTTAATTTCTTGGTCATTTTGAGAAATAATTAAATAACCATGCTGAATAAAAATCGTCTTAATCAAATCTTTTTTCAAACGTTTATTTTCAACAGTTTGCTGAATAAATTCCTCTTGATCAAAAACATTAAAATTCTCCATAAATCAACACTTTAATTTCAGTTAATTTGACACAAATTTTAACCCAATAATAGAGCAAATTAAAGTCGTTAAGAAGAAAACGCGCCAAAAACTTGCTGGTTCTTTAAAAATAAAAATTCCTACTAAAACTGTTCCGACTGCTCCAATTCCTGTCCAAACTGCATAAGCCGTTCCGATTGGTAATGTTTGCGTTGCTTTTACCAACAAAACCATGCTCACCGTTAAGAAAAATAAAAAACCACCATACCATAAATACGTGTCATTTCCGGTTGCTTCTTTTGCTTTTCCAAGACATGATGCGAAACCGACTTCGCACAATCCTGCAATTAGTAAAATTACCCAATTCATTTTTTACTGATTTATTTATAAAAATTAAGACTACAAAAAATTGTAGCCTTAAAATTAATTATTTATTTTTTGAATTATTTACCGAAACTATCGCTAAATTCTACTTGACCTTTGATGTGTACTTCGCTCCATGTTTTAGAAACGCCATCTGCACCTTTGTGTAATTCTAAACAAGCTTGATTAAGAGCTTCTATTGCTTTTCCTGTGTTAAAATCCATCAAATCAACATCTGTTTCAATTGAAAAAACATTGTTCTCAAACGTTGATTTTACTTCGTATTCTTTAGAAGCATTATTCAACGTTAAATTCAAGAAAGTTTTACCATCTCTGAAATGTAATTGACCTTTGATTTCGCTTGTATTAATCATATTTCCAAACAAAATATCTTTCAATTTTTGATCACGATCAATTTGATCAGAATTTAATGTAGCAACTGTCGCTATAATATTTGCACCTTCTAAAACTTCTTGAGGCGTTTTTCCATCTTCTTTTGCGTCTTTCACCAAAACAACATCAAAACGTCCTGAAACAGCCACTTTTTCTGTTGTTTTATAAGCCGTCCACTCAACTCCAGATTTTCTAATTACACCCTCTACAATTTCCGTTGGTTCTTCCACTGTAACAGCAGATTTAGCAGGTTGTTCAACTGGTTTTTCTTCTGTTTTATTCGTACAATTCATCAGCATTACTGATGCACAGCATATAATCGCTATAGATAATTTTTTCATTTCAAACTTTTATGCTACAAAAATACAACAAGCCAAGACTAATTCACAATTGATTTTTAACATATTCTGAAAAAACTCTACTTTTGTAAGATGATAAAAAATCTTCTAAATACATGTTTGATTATCATTTGTTTGCCATTTATCTTAATTTATGAGATTTATTGTTCGGTTTACAAATACAGAAAATAAATTGGTAACTTCGCTTTCAAATTGGAAAGATGAGCGAAAGAATAATAGGAATAATAGGCGCTATACCGCAAGAAATAAACGGTGTAGTCAATTTATTAACAAACAAGCAAGAACATAAAATTGGTCGAAGAAGTTATTTTACTGGAAAATTAAACAATCAAAAAGTTGTGGTCGTTTATTCTCGTGTTGGTAAAGTTGCTGCCTCTGCTACGGTTACAACCTTAATCCTTGAATTTAACGTTTCTGAATTGATTTTTACAGGTGTTGCAGGTGGAATTCATGCTGATGTAAAAATTGGAGATATTGTTCTAGGGCAAAGTTTGATTCAACATGATATGAATGCTCAACCTCTTTTTCCTGCTTACGAAATCCCAATGTTAGGAAAAGCTTATTTTGAGGCTGATTCTTCTCAATTAGAAGTTGCGACAACAGCTATTTTAGAAATTTTAGAAGAGCAACATTTGCATAATGTGATTTCTGAAAAAGATTTGGATAAATTTAATATTCATCAGCCTCAACTACATGTTGGTTTAATTGGATCTGGAGATTTATTTTTCTCGACAAATTCTCAGAAAGAAAAATTACAACAAAACTTACCCGAAATACTTTGTGTCGAAATGGAAGGCGCTGCAGTAGCACAAGTTTGTTACGAATTTGATATTCCTTTTATCATCATAAGAACAATATCAGATGATGCCGACGATCATTCTACATTAGATTTTAATAGTTTTATAGAAAAGATTTCGAATGTATATTCAATAGAAATTATTAAGAACATCATCAAGTAAAAAGTCCTTTAAAAAGGGCTTTTTTTTTGATGCTCACATTAATAAAAAAATCATCAAAAGATTTGATGATTTGCTTTTCCAAATATTTAAAATGGATTGTGGGGAGAGCAGGATTCGAACCTGCGAAGGTTACCCAACGGATTTACAGTCCGTCCTCGTTGGCCGCTTGAGTATCTCCCCGCCTAATAATAAAGTATTCTTCAAAAAAGAAGAGCCGATAGAGGGACTCGAACCCACGACCTGCTGATTACAAATCAGCTGCTCTAGCCAGCTGAGCTACATCGGCGATTTTTTATTTTTGTTTTAAAAGTAAAATATAAACTTTTTTGGAGCCGATAGAGGGACTCGAACCCACGACCTGCTGATTACAAATCAGCTGCTCTAGCCAGCTGAGCTACATCGGCTTTTTAGTGGGGAGAGCAGGATTCGAACCTGCGAAGGTTACCCAACGGATTTACAGTCCGTCCTCGTTGGCCGCTTGAGTATCTCCCCGACCTATATTTTTGCTGAGCCGATAGAGGGACTCGAACCCACGACCTGCTGATTACAAATCAGCTGCTCTAGCCAGCTGAGCTACATCGGCAAAAATATTATTATTTGTATATTTCAAATTGAAAACAGGATATTCATTTCTCGAAAGAAGTATTGTTCCTTTTTCGTGGTGCAATATTAGGGCAGTTTTTCGAATCTCGCAAATGTTTTTTCAAAAAAAAGTAGAAGTTTTTTCTAAAAATTTACTTCAATTTTGAAAATCAGAATTTTAGAATTCAAAAAAAGATTAAACTTTTTTTCAATAAAAGTAAAAAAGATAATATTCTATTTACATTAGAGTCCCTATTTTTGTAGTCAATTAATCATTAATGCATCTTATCATACAAATTTTGCAACTTTTCGGAGCAATTGCTTTGTTCATTTTTGCGATAAAACTATTAAGCGAAAATTTACAAGCGTTATCTGGATCGAATTTTAAACGCACTCTAAACAAATTAACCAAAAACAATTTATCGACAATTGTTACAGGTACTTTTTTTACAACAGCTATACAATCTTCCTCGGCTGCGAGTGTGTTTATATTGGGATTTGTAAATGCTGGATTGATTAATTTGCGAAAAGCATTTGGCTTAATATTAGGCGCAAATATCGGAACTACGCTTACATTGTGGTTGGTCTATTTCGGAATGAAATTCGATTTGGTACAAATTGCATTGCCTCTTATACTGGTGGCTTTTCCATTTTATTTATCGAAAAAACGTAACCAAAGAAAAGTAGGTGGAATTTTATTTTCGCTTTCCTTACTTTTTCTTTCGCTTTATTTCCTGAAAACTTTTTTACCTTCTATCGAAAGTCATCAGAAGTTACAAGAATTCTTTCAGCAATTATCGCATTATGGTTTTTTGACTAATTTGTTATTTATTCTATTTGGAATATTACTAACGGTTTTAGTCCACTTTTCATCAGCATCAATTACGATTGCAATTTTATTAGCGAGCAAAGGTTTACCTATCGAATTAGCTGCAATGATTGTTTTGGGAGCAAATATAGGAACAACTTTGACAGCGCATTTAGTTGCCGCAATTGGAGATAAATACACGAAAGTTGTCGCAGCATTTCATACATTTTTCAATATTGTAATTGCGTTGATTTTTATGTTGATTGCAAATTTTGTTTTAAAATTTATTGGAACAACAATTTCATCAAATATCGCTGTTCAACTGATTACTTTTGATACTATTAGTAATTTCGTCGGGGTCATTTTGTTTACGCCTTTTATCAATAAAATAGCTTTCTATTGTCAGAAAAAATATTTCTCTGTAAAATCAGCAGACAATAAATTAGAATTTTATGCAATTCCATTCGGAACAAATTCTGACCTATATAAAAATGAAGCCAACAAAAAACTTCTGAAACTCGCTTCTACAACGAAACAAACGATTTATACGCTTGGGCGAATGATTACTGAAAGTGATGAAGAAAAGATTTTGGTTTTTCGTGAACGAATTTTGGAACTGGAAAAAGAAGGTGATCAATTGGAGAGAGAAGTCAATGAATTTTTGAATGAAATTGCTGATTTAGATTTACCAAACGAAAATACAATTGCGATTCATCAACTAATTACACTTTGTCATCATCTGGAAAGTGTGGGCGATATTGCGATTAAGATTTCTTCTATTCATCGTCGTCGTAGAATGACAAATAGTTATTTTACACCAAAAATGAGAACGTATTTGGTCGAATTTCAAAATAATTTGGATCAAACAACGCGTATTCTAAATCAAAATTTGAACGAAACACAAGAAGAAGTTTCTATCAAACAAGCGGAGTTTATCGAAAAAACGATTAATACAATTTACAAAGAAGCCGAAGCAAATTTAATGAAGACGATCGAAAAAGAGAAACTTTTGACTACAAGTGCGCTTTTCTACAAAGATCTAATTCAGAATTACGAAATTCTTGGCGATCATCTTTACAAAGCCAATGCAACAATTGTTAAGCTAAAAAATCAGTAGATTTTTGTAAGTTTAAAGAAATTTATTGCATGGCTACTACATTTACAATAAAGCTTGAAGAACAAATTATTGGAACTACAGAATTTGAATTTGCAGATGTTCCGATGGGAGTTGTTTATGGCAAAATAAATTTTATAGATATTGAATCTCCTTATTTATTATTCAAAAATTATTGTTTAGCAAATAACATCCATATAAATTATGATTCTGAAAAAGAAAGATTGATAGACACAGCGATTATTCCAAATCTTAGAATTTATTATAATGATTTTAAAGAAGAATTAAAAAGTTGGGGAAGTTCTATTTCTGGAATTGAAATTTCTGATGACGTATTTGAATTTGAAATTACTTTATATGGTTTAGAATCTGAAACGATGTCAACTTTATTCAAACATCATTTTGATGAATATTTTAAATAATAACTTGTCTTGAATTAAAATTCGTCAATTCGAGTGATTTTTAGAAATATATTTCTAAAAATTGTATCGAGAATTAAGATGAATTTTATCTTCTAAAACCTTATTCTCGACACAAAATTCTAAACGAATTTCACTCGAATTGACGGTTTTATTTATAAAATAATATAATTACTTCGCTCACTTCTACTCTATTTTGTAATTTTGCAAAATGTTTGATTCAAAGCAAATTTTTTCTATTCAATCCGAAGAAGATTTCCAAAACGTTGCATTGGAAGTTTTCCGTTATCAAGCGCAAGAAAATGAGGTGTACAAAAACTTCTTAAATTTCTTGAACGTTGATTATTCTACTGTAAAACACACCAACGAAATTCCTTTTTTACCGATTCAGTTTTTTAAGAAATTTAAATTGATTTCGGGAAATCGTGAAGTGGAAAAGGTTTTTACAAGTTCGGGAACAACTGGAATGGCGACAAGTAAACATTTGGTAACGGATTTGGCATTGTATCATTACAGTTTAGAAAAATGTTTCGAACAATTTTATGGTCCACTTCCCGATTATACTATTTTCGCGCTTTTGCCTTCGTATTTGGAGCGTACAGGTTCGTCTTTGATTGATATGGTGGAGTATTGGATTGAGAAATCTGGTAGCGATAAAAGTGGTTTCTATTTGTATAATCACGATGAATTGTACGAAAATCTTATTGCGCACGAAAAAACGGGCAAGAAAGCAATTTTGATTGGTGTTTCATTTGCTTTATTAGATTTTGTCGAAAATTATAAAATGAATTTGCAGCACACAATTGTGATGGAAACTGGCGGAATGAAAGGTCGCAAGAAAGAAATTACGCGCGAAGAATTGCATTCAATTTTGAAAAATGGTTTCGGAACAAATGAAATTCATTCGGAATATGGAATGACGGAATTGCTTTCGCAAGGTTATTCTCGAGGAGATTTGACGTTTAAATCGCCAAATTGGATGCGAATTTTGATCAGAGAAACCGAAGATCCTTTCCAATATGTTGAAGAGGGAAAAACAGGTGGCGTGAATGTGATTGATTTGGCAAATTACAATTCGATTAGTTTTATTGCAACTGATGATTTAGGTAAAAAAATAACTCACAATCAATTTGAAATCTTAGGACGTTTCGATCATTCGGATGTGCGAGGTTGTAATTTGATGGTGATTGAATAATAAATAAAATCCCGCACTGNNCAGTGCGGGATTTTATTTATTTCTTTTTCATTAAAACTTCTTTCAGAGATTCTGTTTTTATTTTCTCAAAAAATTGTTTCAATTCATTGTATTTATCCGCTTCATAAACACCTTCTGGCAATAAAAATTGAATTGCTAGTATCAATTGTCCATCTTTCACTTTTGCTTCCTGATAATACTCTAAACCAAGCTCAGTTTTGTGATGTGCTTTGTATTTTTCATCAATTATCACTTCGTAACCATCTGGAATTTTAGATTTCACCTGAATATTAAACAAATAAGGATAATTAAATTCTATTTTGCGCTGACGATTTTTATCTTCAAAAGTATATTGTTTTAGAAATTCGCGCAAAGGATTTATAAATGTATAAAATGGAGCATTCGGAATTACAGCTTTTGCTTTATAATTTTTAACGTAAGAATCAGTATCAAAAACCGTTTTATCATTAATTTCTTCGTCTAAACGCACATCTAAAGATTCAGTCAAATATCTATTCAAAACATTTTCTTCGTCTGCAGCATCATCATAAAAATAATCATTGAATTTGTCTTTACGATAAAGAATTAAATTTCCATTACTCATAAAATCATACTTTAATGATGATTCGTAATAAGACAATTTTTGATTCAACTTTACAAACGAAGCTTCACCTTTTTTGATGACAATTCCATGATAATTAAACACATCTAAAGGTCCAAATTCGATTTGTTCTTTATTTAATTTTGAAGCATCTAAGATAATATTTGAAGCACCATTATTTAATTTCACAACTGTTAAAACAGAATTGAATTGATTGACAATTGGATAAGAAAACAAAATTTGTCCATGATGACGACTACTAAACATAACCATCGAAGTTTCGAAACCTTTAGCTGTTAAAATTTCATTCAATAAAAGATTCATATCTGCCGTAGAACCAGACTTTTCTTTCAATAAAGTTTTGTTCGAACGTGTTGGAATAATTCCATAAAATCTATTCCATTTTACATTTGAATCAATATATTCAATCACATTTTTCAAAGTTTCTACCTCATCTTTTCCATTCGGAATATTTTGCGCAACATCTCTGATTGCAGAAGGATTTCGATACAAATCATATTGTGCATTTATATCTTGAATCAAATCTATCTACGCGCTCATCGTAGTTTTCTTTGCTCCATCTGTATGATAATTAGCTGCCTGAATTTTAATTCGTTCACTTTGATCTTCAGGATTATAAACGTATTTTAATTGATTATAACTTTGGATATTATGTAATAACCATTCCGTTGAACTAGATTTACCTTTATACTTTGTATTCAAACCATCACCAATTGTAATAATCGAATATGTACCATAAGCCTGATTATTTAATCGAAACTTGCTCGAAAGCGTTGGTATATCATGTTGAAAATTCCACGCATCAATAGAAAAATTGTGTTCGCTACTTTTGATATAAGTATATTCGATAATAGAACCAACTTTTACATTTGGAAAAGTAAAACGTTTTGCAGCATACAATTCATTTAAAGAAACATCAAAAATCTCTTTTTCATCAATCGGAGTCATTTGCTCTACTCCATTTACAATATTAATTGTACCTCCCTTAATTCCGCTTATAGATTCATTTCTATTCTTGCTGTAATAATTCAGTTGTATATTTGCTTCATCAAGTCCTTTATCAGTCAGTATTTTGATTCTTCGTTTTACAGTCAAATAATAATTAGACGAAGTTAAATCCATTTTTCCTTCTTCCGAAAGAATAACAGCATCTGCATTTTTCTCGAAAGGAACTTGAGTTAAGTTAATTTCTTGCTCCGAAATTTTTCCGAATTTTAAATCTTTCGATTGCGCATTTGTATATAATGCAATAAATAAAAAGAGTAAAGTAATTTTTAATTTCATTTCAATTTGTAATTCCTGCAAAAGTACAATACACAACAATACATAAAGAATAATCTAAATAAAATTTTCGTTACTTTTCTATCAATTCTTCTAACGCTTTTTCTAAAGTAGGATATTGAAATTTGAAACCTGTTTCTTGAATTTTAGTTGCGTCAATTCTAGATCCATTTAGGACTAAACTACTCATCTCACCTAATGCTAATTTCATAACAAAAGCAGGAATATTAGGAATAAAAAAAGGTTTATTCATTTTTCTCGCTAGCGTATGATTGAATTCCGAATGATTTATATATTGCGGTGAAGATGCGTTATAACTTCCTTTTATTTTATCATTATCTACAGCTTCCGCATACATTTGTATCAAATCTGTAATATGTATCCAAGGCATCCATTGTTTTCCGTTACCTAGATTTGCTCCTACACCAAGTTGAATAGGTTTTTTTAATAATTTGAAACCTTCGCCGTTTTTAGACAAAACAAAAGAAGTTCTAAGACAAACCACTCTTGCACCTATTTTTTCGAACTGATAAGCAGCATTTTCCCATGCGACACAAACTTTACCTAAAAAATCAATATTCGGTTCATCAGATTCTTTGAAAATTTTGTTCGAAGTAATTTGTCCATAATAAGCAGTTCCAGACGCGGAGATAAAAAATTTCAAATCAATATTCAATTTTTTGACATACTCAAAAAGTAAATTCGCTGTATCAACTCTACTCGAAAAAATTTCTTTTTTGTAAGAATTTGTCCATCTTTTCGCAATTAAGCTTCCAGCCAAATGAATAATTCCATCCAAATTTTCAAAAACTTTTTCATCAATTGTATCTTTCTCCCAATGATAAAAAGGATGTTCAATCTCTTTTTCTCTTGTCAAAATACGAACTTGATGTCCATTTTTAATTAAAATCTTTGTTAATTCTGAACCAATTAATCCACTTCCACCAGTCAATAGAATATTCATACTAAAATTTTTTCCTAATTTAGCTCATTCCAAAAATATAAACTAATGTTTAAAGGTAGATTTCCTTATCTAAAAAGAATGGGAGCTGATGAAGAAAAGAAGCTAAAACAAAAAATATTCGATATAGTTTTTGAAGCTGATACACCTTATGGAAAACTTTTTGACATCTCTTTATTACTTTTAATTTTATTGAGTGTTGGCTTAGTTATGTTGGAGTCTATTCCGGCAATTAACGCAAGACACCATACAGTTTTAGTATCTTTAGAATGGATTTTAACCTTTTTGTTTACTATAGAATATTTATTAAGAATCTATTGCGTTAAAAATCGTTGGCGATATATTTTTAGTTTTTATGGAGTTATTGATTTATTGTCTATTTTACCATTTTATCTTGGTTTAGTTTTACCTACAAGTAAGTACCTAGCAAGTATTCGTATTTTAAGATTACTACGTATTTTCAGAATTTTTAACCTTACTCGATTTACTCGTGGGAAAAATGTGTTGGTGTTAGGACTGAAAGAAAGTAAAGATAAAATCATCGTTTTCTTATCATTTGTAGTATTAATTGTTGTTGTAATTGGCTCGATTATGTATATGGTTGAACACGATCATCCCGAATCTGGTTTCACAAGTATACCAATTAGTATTTATTGGGCAATTGTTACTTTAACAACAGTAGGTTATGGTGATATTTCACCTGTCACTGGTTTAGGACAATTCTTAGCTTCTGTTGTAATGATTATAGGTTATGGTGTAATTGCTGTTCCCACAAGTATTGTAACTATGGAAATGAATAAAGCGGCTAAACATAAGGAAGATATTCCTACAAACACGCAAAGATGTCGCAATTGTGGCGATGATTACCACCTAGATGGTGCTATTTATTGCAAAACCTGCGGGCATCTTTTAAATGAACCTTAAAATTTATCCAAATTAATGAATCGATTATTGTCAATATGATTAACGTATTCGTAATTTTTGGTGTAATTAATTGACATATTCAATTCATAACCAACTAACATCAAAATAACATTGATGTAAACAAAAATCATCATAATCATCACTAATCCAAGCGATCCATAAAACAAATCAATATTTGTAAAATAACTTAAATACGAATTAAAACCAATCACAGTTAACAAGAACAAAACAGAAGTTAACAATGCCCCTGGAATAACTGTACTACGCGATTTTTTGTGATTTGGTCCGAAATAATACAACATACACATCGAAACAAAATAAAAAATAAATACCGAAAAATAGTTGATTAAATACGAAAATTGTCCAAGTTTACTTAAAAATGAAACGTTGGTTAAGTATTTCCAAATAATTGATGTCGAATAAGATAAAAACACTTGTAACACAATAAAAACTGTAAAAAACAAGGTTAAAATTATCGAAATCATTCTCGATTTTGAGTTTTTTCGCTTTACATAAACATCTTGATACGAAACATTAAATCCATTTATAATCCCTTGTATTCCGTTGGATGACATAAAAATTGTAATCAAAATCAAGAAATAATTCACTTTACGTTTTCCTTGTACAGCCGTCGTTTTATCAATATACGAAATCACTTCATTGCTCACATGTTTAGGTAAAAGTTGAGGAAGAAGTTGTGTAAATAGCAAGTTTTTTATTTCTTGGTAATAAACCAAATGCGGTAAAATACTAAACAAAAAAAGCAAAAATGGAAACATACTAAAAAATAAAATCCACGAAACTGCCGCCGAACGCAACGGAAAATTACCTTTCATGACGCGAATCCAAAAAACTTTCAAGAAATCATATACCGTGATGCCCGTATTTTTGTTCATCAATTTTGTTTTCGACCAATCTCGAAAATAATTTATTCCTGTATATGTTTTAAAATCTTGTAGAATGCGCATATTTTTGTCTCAATAAATAATTTTGAATGAATATTACGACCATTTGTATCGGTAAAACAGACGAAAAAGCCATCGAAATGCTATTACAAAAGTATGAAAATCGATTGCCTTCGCACATTAATTATCAAAGAATTGAAATTCCTGACATCAAAAATCGTAAAAATTTGTCCGAAATTCAACAAAAACAAAAAGAAGCTGAGCAAATTTTGAATAAAATCATCAATACAGATTTTGTTATTATTTTGGATGAAAAAGGAAAACAACCTACTTCGAAGCAATTTGCAGATGATATTCAGAATTACATGAATCAATCTGTCAAAAATCTTGTCTTTGTGATTGGTGGTCCTTATGGTTTTGACGAATCTGTTTACAATCGTGGAAATAAAAAAATGTCTTTATCCAATATGACATTTACGCATCAAATGGTTCGTCTATTTTTGACTGAGCAAATTTACCGAGGATTTAGTATATTGCAGGGTAAACCTTATCATCATGAATAACACCTCTCCATTTGAAGAATTTGTTCCTAAGCAAGAAAATAAACTAAGTTTTGGTATTGGAAAAGCTCTTTTGTATAGCGCAATTGCAGTGATTATAATGCAGTTTGCTGGCGGACTTGTTTCTGCTCCAGCACTTTTTTACAAACCGCTTAATCACTTACTTTTACCGTTAGGATTTTTAACAGGAACGGTTTGCGCAATTGTTATTTTATTGATGTTGACACAAACTAAATTTGCATCAATTTTAAAAGATATCAAACATTCTTTTACTCCAATTCAGCTCATATTATCAATAGCTTGTTGGTTATTTCTTTTGCCTTTAGCCGAGGTTGCAACAAGTTTAATTCCAACAACTGGACCTTTAGAAGAAATCTATAAAATCTTTCAAGCTTCTTTTGAAATGATGTTAGATTACAAAATCGCTGGATTTATTATGATTTGTATTTTGGCTCCAATTTTCGAAGAAATTATTTTCAGAGGAATAATCTTGAAAGGAATGCTAAATTTCAATGTAAATCCTACAACTGCAATCTTAATCAATGGATTTATTTTTGGATGTGCACATATGAATCCTTGGCAATTTATAGGCGCTGGACTTTTAGGAATCATTTTTGGAATAGTTTATTATCGCACAAAATCGTTGTTTTTACCTATGTTATTACATTTCCTAAACAACACTCTTTCGTACTCGTTAATGCTAATGCAGGGCGATATGGAAGGCGAAGTTTTTGCGCAAAGAGATTATTTATTAATTGGAGGAATGACACTTATCGGAATTTTATCTGTCTATTTATTAATCAAAAAAACAGAACAAAAAACAATATAAATGGAATTAATTTTTGCCACACATAACAACAATAAAGTAAAAGAAGTTACAAAAATGTTACCTTCTTACCTATCGATGAAATCATTGACTGATATTAATTTCTTTGATGAAATTGAAGAAACTGGTACAACTTTCGAAGAAAATGCGCAATTAAAAGCGAAAACTATTTTCGATAAAACTGGGAAAAATATCTTTGCAGATGATTCTGGATTAGTGATAGAAGCGTTAAATGGAGCACCTGGTGTATATTCTGCTCGATATGCTGGCACAGGAAAAGACGAAGATAATATTGCAAAAGCGTTGAAAGAATTGGAAGGAAAAACAAATCGAAAAGCGTATTTTATTTCTATTTTCTGTTTAATTTTGGATGGAAAGGAATATTTTTTCGAAGGACGAGTGAATGGAACTATTGCAACTGAAATTATGGGTGACAATGGTTTTGGCTACGATCCGATTTTTATTCCTGATGGTTTTTCAAAATCTTTTGCACAAATGTCTCCTGAAGAAAAAAATGCAATTAGCCACCGAGGAAAAGCTGTCGAAAAATTAAACGATTTTTTAACTAATCTAAACGTAAATTGAGTTTACAACTAACAATATTAGGATTTAATTCAGCATTACCAACAGCTTTTACGCATCCGACCGCTCAATTATTAAACATCGCAGAACGCTATTTTTTGATTGATTGCGGAGAAGGAACACAAGTACAATTGCGAAAAGCGAAGGCAAAATTCAACCGAATAAATCACATTTTTATATCGCATTTGCACGGCGATCATGTTTTTGGATTGATTGGATTAATTTCTACACTTCAATTGCTTGGTCGCGATATGCCTTTGCATATCCATGGTCCGAAAGGAATTGAGGAATTTATTACAACACAATTACGTTTAACAGAATCTAATAACTCATTCGAGATTATTTTCAACGAATTGCATACAAAAGAATCTGTTTTAGTTTTTGAAGATGATAAAGTTGAAGTTTATTCTATTCCGCTAAATCACCGAGTTTATACAAATGGTTATCTTTTTCGAGAAAAGCCAAAACCTCGAAAATTGAATATGGATACGATCGAGGAATTTCCAGAAATTGAAATCTGCGATTATCAAAATTTGAAAAATGGAAAAGATTTTACGTTAGAATCTGGAAAAATAATTCCGAATGATTATTTAACATTTGATGCTCAAAAGTCCTTGAGTTACGCGTTTTGTTCGGACACAAAATATAAACCAGATATTGTTCCAATTATAAAAGATGTCGATTTGTTATATCACGAATCAACATTTTTACACGAATTGAAAGATTTAGCGGTTTACACAGGGCATACAACTGCAAAAGAAGCTGGAATGATTGCGAAACAAGCCAATGTAAAGAAATTAATTTTAGGTCATTTTTCTAATCGTTATCACGATTATAAACCTTTGTTAATCGAAGCCCAAGAAGAATTTACGAATACCGTTTTACCAGAATTGTTGAAAACAATAAAAATAGAAAGTTAGTAATCAAAATATAAAAAAATCCGTTCGATAGTCGAACGGATTTTAGTTTTACAAATGTTTCTCAATCCTATGGATTTTGAACTAAAACTCCTTTAGAAACAATAATTTGTTGTTCAGGAATATATTCAATTACTTCATTTGCTGTAGCAAGAATAGTGTATAATGGATTACTTCCTGATAAATGTGTACCAGGGTAGCGTCTATCCATTGTCAACCCATTTCTATATGTGGGTACGTCATATCCT
>NZ_DJDM01000030.1:0-10243 GCF_002431085.1 Empedobacter sp. UBA5924 | reverse complement strand
ACTGGAAAAGGAGTGGCTTTTAAAACTAATGTTGAATTAAAAAACCTATGTAAAATTATGAAAGAGTAAACAGATTCACACTCTATCCCCCGAAGACAACACAAAGAGTATAAATGATCTTCATAAAATGTATTAGTGTTAATTTTTTTCATTTATTAATGTAATTTTTAAAACTTGTCAATATCGGGGGATTTATAAAGGATGCGATTCTGAGACAAGCCCAGAATGACAAAATCCGTTTTTAAAAATGACAACGAATTTGAGTATTGAAAAAGAATGAAGAAAACGTCATATGATTTGGAGGCGAGTGTCAAAAAGTTGAAGAGAATGGTTAAAATGTTTTACTGTTTGCGTAGCAAATGATTTAAAACATTGAATGGCTGAAACTTATTTTGACCGTCGAAAATCAAAGACTTGACTTTTTTGTTTCGTTTTTGTGTCAAGACAAAAATGAAAAGAAGAGATTCTTAAGAGGCTCAGAATGACAAAATCTATAAAACGTTAAGCGTAAAACATAACAAAAACCTATGCTTCTATTGTGGTTAAAGATAGAATTGATAAAAAACACGTAAAACGTTAAGCGTAAAACTTATAACGTAAAAAAACAAAACCCCTTTCCCCAAAACAAAGTTGGCGCGATGTACAGGAAAAGGAGTGGATTTTAAAACAAATGTTGAATTAAAAAACTAANNTAAATGATCTTCATAAAATGATTAGTGTTAATTTTTTTCATTTATTAATGTAATTTTTAAAACTTGTCGGAGGGGGAATTTTGGGTGTAACTTAAAAAGTAGTATAAAAACAGTATTTATTCATTTTTTCCTTGATGAAAAAACGAACCAAAATAATCAAGTCTGTGCTTACAAGTCGGTCAATAACGGCTATTCGCTAAATGCTTTAGAACATTCGCATATGAAATGCGAACAGTAAATCATTTTTAACGCTCACTACGCCGAATTGACGCTCGACTTTTCAACAATAACGGTTTATAAATTGGTTGTTATAAACGAATTTGAATGTTTAAATAGGAATTAAAAAAATCCGACGATTTAGAATCGAAATGCAATTCAACTCTAAATTATTGGAATAAAAAAAGTTGGAGTGTTTGAGCAAAGCGAGTTGCCAACTTTATGGAAATAATTTATTTAGTTGAATCATTGAGAGACTACTGTCGGCATCTTTTTTTGTTTCGTTTTTTTGGATGCTCAAAAAAATGAAAGGAAGAAATTTTTCGACAAGCTAAGAATACCAACGAGATGAGATTCTGAGACAAGCCCAGAATGACAAAATTTGTTGTTAAAAAGTGAACTTGAGTATTAATAAGAATAAAAACGTAAAACGTTAAGCGTAAAACTTATAACGCAAAAAGATAAAACCCCTTTCCCCAAAACAAAGTTGGCGCGATGTACAGGAAAAGGAGTGGCTTTTAAAACTAATGTTGAATTTTAAAAAACTATTGTAAAATTATGAAAAAATTTTACTTCAAACTCAATAGGCATATAATAAGTGTGCTATTGGGATTGTTTTGTGCAACACCTATGTTGGCACAAACAGGTAAAACCGTGACTGGAACGGTAAAAGAACTTCAAGTCCCACTGGTGGGCGTAATGGTAAAAGAGGAGGGAACCGATAATTCCACTTTTACCGATGATAATGGAAACTATTCGTTGACTTTACAACATGAAAATGCTAAATTAATTTTTGAGCAATTGGATTTCCCTATTCGAGAAGAAGTGGTTTTGAATAGAAGCGTGATCAATGTAAGTTTCACAAAGGAGGAGGAAGGTATTCAGCTGAAAGATGTGGTGATCAATGCAGGATATTATACTGTAAAAGACAAAGAACGAACGGGTTCTATAGCACGTGTAACGGCAAAGGAGATAGAAAATCAGCCTGTGAATAATGTACTTTCTGCCATACAAGGACGTATGGCTGGAGTAAGTATTATACAAAATTCTGGAAATGCAGGTGGAGGTTATGACATTCAAATACGTGGACGAAATAGTCTAAGACGAGAGGGAAACGAACCACTTTATATTGTAGATGGTGTACCTTTTGGAAGTGGAAATATAACAAGTGTAGGGTTGTCGTCTGGTATTCTACCTTATGGGGAATCTAATCCTCTTAATTTTCTGAATCCAAAAGAAATAGAAAGCATTGAAATCTTAAAAGATGCCGATGCTACTGCTATTTATGGCTCGCGTGGAGCCAATGGAGTAGTACTGATAACAACTAAAAAAGGAAAAAGTGGAAAACTAAATATTGCGTATAATTCAGATTACACAGTTGGTAAAGTAATGAATCGATTAAGATTAATGAATACGTCTGATTATTTAGCAATGAGAAGATCTGCATTTGAAAATGATGGAATTAAAACTTATCCAACCAATGCCTATGATATAAATGGAAGTTGGGATGTTAATTCGTCAACCAATTGGTTTAACGAATTAGTAAGGCACATTTCTTCTAAAAACAATAACCAATTAAGTATAAACGCAGCCTCAGATCAATTTCAATTTTTAATGAGTATGGGACATTTTGAAGCAACAACTGTTTATCCAGAACCATTTCGATTAAAAAAGACTACTGCTTTAATAAGTTTAAATTACACTTCTCCTAATCAACGATTTTCTATTGGATATAAAGGTAATTTAAGTCGATCTGTCAATAAATTACCTTCTACCGATTTGTTTTCAAGTGTTATAAGCTTAGCCCCGAATGCCCCAAATTTATACAATGAACAAGGTGAACTGAATTGGCAAAACAATACGTTTGTAAATCCATTAGCTGCACTCAGGGGCTATTATACTAGTAATGGTGATATGATGAATCATGCTATTTTGAATTCAATTCAATTAATTGAAGGATTAAGTTTAGTGAATAATATAGGGATTTATTATAGTCAATCAATAGAAAATCGGGTAAGTCCATCTACGATATACAACCCAAATTATAATTATGGGAGTGAACGATCTAACGTATTACGATACGATCAGAAAGTTATGTCGTATAACATAGAACCACGATTAGAGTACAATAAAAGTATAAATCAACACCACTTTTCAAATCTTGTTGGATTAACATTTCAACACAGACAAACAAATGGATTAGGAATTTCGGCTTCTAATTTTCTGAGTAACTCATTGCTAAACGATTTATCTTCTGCTAGTGTAAAAACAATTAGTGCACAACCTATCATTGATTATACGTATCAATCTGTTTACGACAGATTTGGATATAACTACCAATCCAAATACTTTATAAACTTAACTGGTCGTCGCGATGGATCAAGTCGTTTTGGACAAAATTTTAAATATGGGAATTTTGGTGCAATTGGAGCAGCTTGGATTTTTTCAAAAGAAAACTTTCTCAACGAATCATCTTGGTTAAGCTTCGGAAAAATAAGAGGTAGTTATGGGATTACAGGTAATGATTTGATTGGTGATTATCAATACTTGGATACCTATATTACAAAGGCAAGAACGTACGATCAGGTTACAGGTTTAGAACCAAATAGTTTGTATAATCCTAATTTTAGTTGGGAAAAAAATAAGAAATTAGAATTCGCTCTTGACTTATCTTTTTTTAGAGATAGAATAGGATTTTCGCTTGCATGGTATAGAAATGTATCTGGAAATCAATTGGTCGGAATCCCTTTACCAGGAACAACAGGTTTTTCATCCATTCAATCTAATTTACCTGCAAAAGTAGAGAACAAAGGAATTGAAATTGAACTTTCAGCAAAACCATTGCAAAACGCTATTCAATGGAAAAGTAGTTTAAATCTATCATTTCCACAAAATAAATTAGTGTCATTTCCCGATTTAGAAGGTTCTACTTATGCCAATACTTATGTTATTGGTGAACCCATTACAATTAAAAAATTATACGAATGGACAGGTATAGACCCAATAACTGGATTACATACATTCAAAGATTTTAATCAAGACGGAAAAATAAATACTGAAGATAAGCAGGTTATTAAAAATGTGGGTGTAAAATGGTTTGGAGGATGGTCAAATCAAGTGCAGTATAAAAACGTTGGACTTGATGTACTGTTTCAATTCGTGAAACAAAATAGTATCAATTATATCGCTCAGAGTTTCATTCCAGGAAGTTTAACCAATCAACCGATAGAGTTTCTAGATGCTTATTCACCGAATAATCCATCAGCCAAGTATCAAAGATACAGTACTGGAAGCCAAACGCTCGCTTCGCAAGCCTATAATAATTTTAAACAAAGTAATCAATCGGTAAGTGATGGTTCTTATATCCGTTTAAAGAATATTTCCATTTCCTATCAATTTAAAATTGCAAACACTTCTTCTATAAAATTGTTTCTCAACGGACAAAATTTATGGACGCTAACCAATTATTTTGGTGCTGATCCCGAATTTGTTTTATCAGGGTATTTGCCACCTCTGAAAGAATATACACTTGGATTACAATTAAACTTTTAACATTATGAAATCAATTTTTATACACTTTAAACAAGGATTAATCGCTTTAATTCTTTTGACAAGTTGCGACAACTTCTTAGATCTTGATACACCAAATACACAACTTGTAAGCGCAGAAGTATTTGAAGATAAAAAAACGACAGATGCTGCATTGTTAAATATCTATGCAAGCTTAAGAGATAACGGATTATTTACAGGAAATAATTCTGGTATGACGTATTTATTGGGATTATATACAGATGAACTCGATTTATATTCAATCAATTTGCTAGGACAGAAAGAGTTTTATGAACACACGCTATCCACTCGAAATGAATTGGTGTTGACTAGCTGGAACACAAGTTATAATCAAATATATCGATTAAATGCATTGATAGAGGGGGTAGAAAAAAGTACATTATTAGAAAATCAATACAAACAAACAGTATTAGCAGAAGCCTATACAATGCGTGGAATGTTGCACATGTATTTGACTCAATTGTTTGGCGAAATCCCATACATCACAACGACAGATTATTTGCAAAATAAACTTGTTCATAAAACACCAGAAAAGGAAATTTATGAAAGAATAGAGCAAGATTATTTAGTAGCAGAAGAATTGTTTTTGAAAGGAACGAAAAACACATCTAAAACACGGTTAAATCTTACATCGTTAAAAACTTTAAAAGCTAAATACTATGCACAAACCAAACAATGGGAAAAAGCCAAACAGCATGCAAATGATGTTATTCAAACGGCTGGTGTTACATTAGAACAAGACCTTAATAAAGAGTTTTTAAAAATAAGTTCGTCTGTTATTTGGCATTTTTCGCCTCATTTAGCAACTGGAAATTCATTAGAAGCAGATGTTTTTATGTTAAATGCTCTACCTCCAGCTTTTGTAAGTTTAAAACCCACTTTCGTCAACTCTTTCGAGAAGGGAGATCAAAGAAAAGAAATTTGGATAAAGAAATTAAATAACAATCAGGGTACTTGGTATCAACCATACAAATACAAAGCGCCCAATGCTTCGTCAACAGTTAATGTAGAGAATAGTGTTGTGCTTCGTTTGGCTGAATTGTATTTGATACGTGCAGAAGCTAATTTTCAGCTTTCCAATTTTAGAGAAGCTGAAAAAGATTTAAACCTTATTCGTAAAAGAGCCAATTTACCCATGCTTTCCAATTTATCTCAACATGAATTAGAGCAAGCTATTTTAGATGAATATAAACATGAACTATTTACAGAATATGGTCATCGTTTTTTTGATTTGAAAAGATGGAATCGATTAAATGAATTACAAAATAGTATTCCAACTTGGAAACCATTTATGGAGAAACTGCCTTTACCAGAAAAGGAGATTTTATTGAATAATAATTTAAAACCCCAAAATGATGGCTATTAGATTTATATTAAACTTTTATATCTGTTTAATTTCAATTTATATTTCTGGTCAACAACAGAAATTAGATTCATTGGAAACTTATTTTAATCAATTTTATACCGTTGAATTTGTAGATGCAAACAATGAAAATATATTATTTACTAAAAATAAAAACCATGAATTACCTGTCTATTATTTGAAAAATAATAAAAAAGCAGATGAAATACGACTTGGTAGAATAATGAACTATCATTGGTTGAGTGATAAGTATTTTTTATATGATGAAAAAAATGAAGGTCTTGTACTATATAACACCCAAAGTCAAAATAAAAAAACAATTCCGCATTATAAGAAAATGATTGAAACTTCTAATAAGCAATTTTTTGTAGCGAAAAAAGAAGGTAATACGCTTTACATTAATACAATAAATAATGGAGAATTAGGAAATGAAATAAAGTTTATTGATGTAATAGATTACAAATGGGAAAATGATAAATTAGTAATTGAAAAAACAAATCATACCATTGATGTGTATGAATTGAATAAAAATATTAATCTTCTTTTTCAAATAGATGGTGTTAAGTACCAGTCATTAAGATGGAATGAATTCAATCAATATGACTACATTAAACAAGAAGGAGAAGATTTATTTTATGTAAAAAGTAATGGGACTAAGGTCAAATTACTTTATGACTTAAATAAGAGTATAAATCTTAAGATTATTAATGAAGACAATAATTTACTCATTTTAGAAAATACATTTCAATCTGATTATACTTTAAAAAAATCAGAAGAAGTAGAAATTTGGGATACCTCTGATGATCAAATTATTATTCAAAAACCGAAGAGTCAAAAAGAATTGATTTTTATTCAATTGAATAATGGAGAGGTGAAAAACAGAATTTCTCTAACGGACGTCAATTACGAATTTTTAGGAACGCAATATCTACTTTTATTCGACAAGAATAGATACAGAAGTTATCGTCATTTACGGGATCATGTTGATGTTAAGTTAATAGATCTAGAAACAATGAATCAAAAGCTAATAGTTGAAGATTTTGACGATTACAACAGAAATAAATTAATACTTTCTGATCACAATAAATTTATCTATTTCAAAGAAAATAATTGGTGGATATATGATGTATTAGAAGATAAAAAGAAAAGTTTGACCACTTCAATAAAAGCTGGTTTCTCCGTTGATGATTATTTTAAGAATGAAGCTTTTCAGCCAGCTAAATTTTATGATAATTCACGTGTTTTTTTAACAGCTAAAGAAGGGATATGGGAATATAATCTTCATACAAAAAAGCTGAAGCAATTAATTCAATCTACAAAACAAACGGGTACTTTTACGTTTTTAATAACTAGAAATAAAGCTAAAAATCAAGTAGATGAAACCATTTATTTGCAATCTTTAAACGAAAATAATCAGTATAAAATTTATAAATGTTGTGATCGATTAAATGAAATTTATAACACATCGCAAGATGTTAAGAAAGTTTCGTTAAAAAATAAGAATTTGTATGTAATAGAGCAAGGTTATTTAAAATCTCCTCGTATTGTTCAAATAGATGAGAAGAATAAAGCAACCATTCGGGTTGAAGCAGTTAATTCGATTGTTCAAAAACGTCGTTTTCAAGAAATAAAATCTATTATAAATGGGAAATCAGTAAAAGCAATATTGTATTATCCATTTGATTATGATTCAACCAAATATTATCCGATGATTGTCCATATCTACCAAAAGCAATCACATTTAGTGAATGATTTTCAATTGCCAGAAGTAAGCTCAGCTAATGGTTTCAATACTGATTTTTATACATCACAAGGCTATTTTGTCTTACTACCAGATATCATAGTCGATTTAGATCAACCAGGCGAATCAGCACTACAATGTACAGTTGAGGCAACCAATCAAGCATTAAAAGAAGCCAATATTGATAGAGATAAAATTGGATTAATAGGCCATTCTTATGGTGGTTTTGAGGTAAATTATATCGTAAATCGTACGAATATGTTTAAAGCCGCTGTTAGTGGCTCAGGTGTTTCTGATATTGTAAATTGGTACTTTTCGATGGATTGGAATAAATCAAAACCACAATTTTGGAGATTTGAGGATGAGTTTTTTAAAATGAGTTCAATGTTTTATGATTCAAAAGAAAATTATTTAAAACAATCTCCTTTACTCCAATTAGAAAACCTACATACACCTGTATTAATATGGACTGGAAAAGAAGATTATCATGTCAATTGGGAACAAAGTGTTAGCATGTATTTAGCAATGAGACTTTTAAAAAAAGAAGGAAAGTTGTTATTATATCCGAATGAAAAGCATGTGATTATGAATCCATCAAAGGCAAAAGATTTAAATCAGAGGATTATAAATTGGTTCGATTTTTATTTAAAAAACACTGAAATAGAGTGGATTAAAAATAAGAGACAGCTGTAAAAGCTGTCTCCTTTTATAAATTATTAATTTGTTTTTTCAAATAATTGAACATTACAAGCTGTTCCCGAAATTTCATCCATTCCGTAAAGATGTACACCTGGCTGGTAAGTACATAAATTACCTATAACATTGCTACATTCAAAATCTTCAACCAATGTACATGGCTGTTCTTGATCGATACGATAAATCGGATCTCCAGGATCCCATCCAGCTTTCTTCGCCTGATTTGTAGCGAAAGCAGCACCAGTCCCCATTAATACAATGACAGCTGGTAAAATAATTTGTTTTAAATTTTTCATTTTAATGTGAATTTTAGTTTTGCCTACTTTTTTACAGGTTTTCGGCTTTTCCTGTTTTAAACTGATCGGTTATAGCCGGCTTTAGTTTATAAACAATCAATTCGTTTCCAATTAGTGCATAAAAATGAGAATCAGTCACTAAAAAATCAGAAAGTTTGTTTTCTTCGCGATGTTGTACAGTAAAACTTCCGATATAATGCCTACGATCTGTTCGGTACGCATCAATTACATCCACTTGTTTCCACTGTTTTGGGGATTCAAATTTCCCCATTAGCTTAGAGATATTAAACAAGAGATGTCGATGTGCAACCATTTTTTTATTCACTAAAAGTGGAGGAGCGCTCATTTTATTTTTTCCATCCGATAGATGGCTAACTTCAATTTTTGCTTGATAAGTAGTATCAATCGTATTTAGTTTGTGTTTGATGTGTAAATCTTGATCCATAACAATAAATTGATTGCGGTAGTAATAAGTATAAACCAGTTCATCTGAATATGAATCAAAAACTAACAATCCATCTGTATCAAAAACACCATCAATTTGTTTTTCGAGTACAGTTGAAAACAACTTTACTTTGGGCTCTTTGTTTAAGTTTAAAAGACCCAAAACTTGTGTTTTCGTTGTGCTACTTTGAGTACGAATAGCAAATTTGGTAGAATCAATTACAATCAATTGATTGAAAAAAGCATCATTCAAACTGATGGTTTCTGCATGTAAATTGGTTAATTTTCCTTTATAAATAACAGGAACTGTTCCGTCGTACAAATAAAAGTCACCATTTTTGACACGCATCATAATGGATTTAAAAGGATGATCTTTATAGTCCAAATCAATCTTTTTGGAAATGATTTGATCTGTATTGGTATCAACACTCGTTAAAACAAGTGGAGCAGTATAATTTCCTAAATACAGCGTATTATTTTCATATCCTACAAAATAGTAAGAATTAGTGCCTAGATCAATCGCTTTTTCTTCGATAATTGGATGCTGTAAATACCTTCTGGTAAAATTATTTTCTTGTTTGATGATGTGTTCAGATGTGAGAAATAAGAAAATGACATTTCCAATTGAAACAATCGAAATAGCAAAGAAGGTAACAAATAATTTTCGTTTACTTTTTTGAAACGTTAATAATTCACCTAAGTAAATGGCAATTACAGCTAATCCAACAAAAACGAGATTGAAAATCAAATGTTCTGTCCATCCAAGTTTCTCTAGAATTCCTCCACAAGAACATGGCACAAAATCACTGTAATTAATAATCAGATAGATATAACCTGTAAACGCGAGCATCAAACCATAAGAAGCATACAACCCAATTTGTTGTGTTCGCTTGATACAAAGCAATAATACAATTAGAATTTCCACAATAATTACGGCGTAAGAAATAAATCCTGCGTAAGCACTTAGTAATGGTGATTGAGCCAATTGAATTTGAAAATTCTCAAAATCCATTAGTTTACTCACAGCTGCATAAATAAACAAAACGATAAATAGGTAGCAGATGAGCGTTTGTATAAACGGTGCAATTTTTCTCATCTTTTAGTAGTTTTAATTCTTAAAAAATAACTTTCTAACATCTAACATCTAACATGTAACATATAACATCTAACATCTAACATCAGTTTCCGTTTTCATCTTCATCAATAGTTCTCATATAGGGATCTT